>CAZZIY010000138.1:0-5918 GCA_964654525.1 uncultured Vampirovibrionales bacterium
GCCAACCTCATTCAATTAAAATAAGCATAACTTAAAAGTGTGAAATCATGCTGGCCAAATGCTGGTAGCAAAAGGTGAGCAACCCAGACACTGCAAAGGTGATCGGGATGGTTAAGCCCCAGGCCATTAGAATATTGCCAACCACCGTCCACTTCACTGCTGAAAGTCTGCGAGTGGCCCCAACACCCATAATCGCGCTCGAAATAAGATGCGTGGTGCTGACGGGAATCCCGTAGTGAGAAGCCGTCAAAATCACGGATGCTGCTGTGGTTTCCGCAGCAAAGCCATGAACAGGTTGTAGTTTAATCATCTTGCTTCCCAGTGTCCGGATTATCCGCCATCCCCCGGAAAGCGTCCCCATCGCAATAAAGAAGGCACAAGAGACCATCACCCACATCGGCACATGAAACGACTGATGCGCGGCAGGTGTGAGCGTCATAAGGCCCAAGGTGATAATTCCCATGGATTTTTGAGCGTCGTTATTACCATGGGCACAAGCCATTGCGGCCGCAGAGACCAATTGTAGCTTTCCAAACACACTGTGAATCCTGTAAACCGGCTGCTTATACACTAGCCAGGTCAGCACTGTCATAAACAAAAAACCAAAGCTCAGCCCAATCACTGGATACATCACCATGGGCATAACCACTTTTTCCACCAGTTTCTGCCAGTGGACATACCCAACCCCGTTAATACTACTAAAGACAGTGGCACCAACCAAAGCTCCTATCAGTCCGTGCGATGAGCTAGAAGGCAAGCCTTTATACCACGTGATCAGATTCCATAAAATGGCAGAAATAAGGGCACAGAGAATGATATCCATCGACATCTGGGTGGATTCAATAATTCCTTTGCCAATGGTGGAAGCAACTGCAGTTCCTGAAAGCGCTCCAGCAAACTCAAAGAGTGACCCGAAAACAACCGCTTGCGTTGGAGTCAATACTTTGGTTGAAACAATGGTTGCAATCGCATTGGCAGCGTCATGAAATCCATTGAGAAAGTCGAAAGCCCACGCCAACAGAACGACGGCGATAAACAAAACCCAGGCGCTGGAAAAGTCCACGGTTGGTCGGGGTCTCTCTTGAATACATCACGACTTATTGTCTCTCATGTCAACAAAAAATGAGAAACAACACAAGCGTTCGATTTTTTAAATGCTCATCGCTTCTTCTTCAGCAAATAATGCTTTGCTTTCCATGTTGAGCCAATGATGCCCCAGGCTGAGCACTGGACTCACCCCCAGCACAAAGCTTAGCTTCCAAATATAGTTACCCAAAACCAGTTCCCAAAACTCTGTGAGTGAGTACACCCCCCAGAAGGCAATGCTTATGACTATTATCGTATCAACAGCTTGAGCAAATACCGTTGAAACAGTTGCCCGAACCCAAAAATACCGTTTGTTCGTGATTTGACGTATTTTTTGAAAGATCCCAATATCCAGCAGTTGCCCCACCACATACGCTGTCATCGATGCCAACAGCATGTGTGAAAACAAACGCCCTGTTTGGAGAACGGATGCCAGTGGCAGGGGCGAGTCACTCATCACAGGCAGGCCAGAAATCAGCACAAATAAGCCCAACAGCAGCAGACTAAATCCAAATCCTAACCAAGTCATCCACTCGGCTGCTTTACGGCCGTAAAACTCATTCACCCAATCGGTAATGATAAATGTCACTGCAAAAGGATACACACCAGCAGATACCCTCAGTATCCAGCCAAAGAGTGAGACCTCTAGTATCATTGAACCCAAACAGTTTGCTGCGAGTAAGGCCACCACAAAAAAGGTGATCAAGATAATTTGAATTTTTCGCCAATCGCTCAGTTGCATAGTGGTATTTTATGTCAAAGAGATATAAATATGAGAGAATAGTCTTGGTAAAAGTCGTCGTTAATGGGGATGGTACCAGCGTGCAGGGTATTCAAGGAGGCTTAACAAGAGAATGCCTGAAAATTGGTCTCACTGGGGGCATTGCCAGTGGTAAGTCAACCATCGGCAAAGCCATCGAAACCTTAGGGATCAAAACCATTGATGCTGATGTCATTGTTGAGGATCTTTATGCACACGATACGGAATTACGCCAGAATGTGCAAAGCACCTTTGGGTGTGATGTATTTCTCCCCTCAGGTTCTGTGGATAAAAAAAAGCTGGGTGCTCTGGCCTTTGCGGATCGAAGCAAGCTAAAACTCCTAGAAACATGGATCCATCCCAAGGTTCGTCAGCGAATTAACCAATTTTTTCAAGCCTGTGCAAGCGATCCTCTGGCTGTAGCGCAAGTTCCTTTGCTGTTTGAATCCAAATTGGAAGGGATGTTTGACGAGGTGTGGGTGATTAAAGCAACCCGAGAACAGCAAAAACAACGGCTACTTAAACGAGATCCGCATCTGACTGAGGCACAAGCCGATGCCCGGATAGACAGCCAAATGCCACTGGCAGAAAAACTGGCAAAAGCCACTGTTGTAATTGACAATACAGGACTCCCGAGTGCTACCACCACGCAGGTAGACTCTCTAATCAGGTCAAAAATCGGATCAAATTGAGTTAGAGAAGACAACCCATAAAGAAAGCCACGTCATGCATCATCTCCTTAAACGCACTGCTGTGTTTTCAACCTGTTCACTGCTGGGCTTTGTTGTGGTGGCCTGGCTATGGCCCGATCAATTCTCCGCCACTGCGGTGATTTCCCCCTCTGGATCTGTTCGCACTGTTTTTCAAGAAACACTGACCTCCCCCGCGTTTATTCAAGACGTTTACCAGGCCCTCAAAACCAATGAGAGATCCGAAACGTTCACTTTATCATTGCCCGAATTTACCGAGCAATTGAGATCTCAAAAAATAGGGGGCAAACCTGATTCTTCAACCCAGCTTAGGATTGTAACAAAAGCTCCTGCTCTGTCTCAACGGGTGCTCGATACTACCATTTCTCAACTGCAGCAAGCACTTCGTTTAAATTTGCTTCGTCAAGCACAGCAGAGAAGGCAAGAAATTGAAACTCAGCTGGCCAGTGCCGCTTCTGCTGCGTCCTGGAATAAACAGCGAATTGAACAATTTAAACCCAATCCAGATGATCCTGCCTTAACACAAGCGGATCAGCAGATTATCCAAGCCTACTGGTCTAATAGAGCCAGTAAAGCCGGGTTTGAAGGGCGTAGGCAGCAACTTCTTCAGGAGCGAATTACACTTTTAAAGGCCAGTCAAGCCCAACAGAGTCACTCGCCCAACCGTCAAAGCAATATGGAAAAAGCCTTAAGCGCCTTAACATCGGACCCCTCTTTGCAACGCCTTCAAAACAATCTGCTTATTTTACTGGAGGAATACAAGGCCAAAAAATTACTCTACCCAACGCGCTACAGTGAGCGAGGAACGGAAGAGCATCCTGAAATCCAACGCTTGAGTGCAGCAATCCAAACCCTCAAACTACAAATCAAACACCGCATCTCTCAACTGGCGACTGCGTCATCCTTGTCTTACCAGTTGGCCCATAACCAGATCGACCTCAGCGCTACAGAACAAGCGCTTGCATTACTCGATAGCGAAAGAGTGCGAATTCTCAACCAGGTTCCGCAAGTGACCCATCACCAACTTGCCCTGGGGGGGCTCCTTTTTGAGAAACAGACCTTAGAAGCACTTCAAGCCAGCCTAATGCAATCACGCACACAGCAACTTAAGCAAGGTATTCCCGATGCCGCTTCTCTCATAACTGTCTTAAGTCCTCCCAGTTTTTCCCCTGAGCCCCTATTTCCTGGTGCATTGCTAAAACAGTTTTTTGTATTGCTTCTCTCTGGCATGGCCGCCCTATTCATCAAGCTACCCTCGAAGCTTCCCTCGAAAAAAATCTCCAAAAAACCAAAGCAAGACACACCCAAGCTTGAGCCTCAGAAACAACTCAGCCAACCCGTGCTGGGTAGAATCCCCTGGTTGGAAAAACAGCAATGGCTTCATCAGGTCAAAGAAGACTCTCAACTTCCTGAAGCCGAAATTCAATTGTCCGTTTCAACCTTACGCAGTCTGGGTATTCAGCACCGACGACAAGTCTTACAGATTTGCAATGTCTATGATCAGACGCTGCAATCTCAAGTGCTGCTTCAACTGGCTGAACAAATGGCTACTGAGGATAATAGCTTACACACCGAACGAGTGCTTATTCTGGATACACAGCTCAGAAACAGCAACTTGGCCACTTCTAGCTTTGGAATCGAAAATATCGGCCCTCTGTTTCAGGGCACCACTGATTATATTCACCTAAAACATAGCCTTAGCAGTAACGAAGAGTGGACAGCACTGTTTCAAGAACGACTGAACGGCAGTCCACACAACCCAATGAACTCACCCCCTCTGGCTTACCTCCCATTGGGTTTGGAACCGCCCTATGCCGCAACCTTTATTGAACAACAAGCCTTCAGCGCTCTGCTCGGCTCATTGAGGCGACAATTTGATTGGATTTTTGTCGATTCCCCGGCTCTGCTTAGCAGTGAAGAAGCTGAAGCGTTGATCACACGAGTGGACGCCCTGGTGCTCTTGGTGGAAAAGTACACTTCTTCCTCTCAGCTGGATGCCGCCACAAGTTTGATCCGAAAACACAACGGTGTCCTTTTAGGGACCATTATCCGAGAGCAAAAAATCTCCCCCATCCTGGCAGAAGCGCTTTAATACACTCTTGTAACAACGTGTAACAGTGTTCCCTGAGAATACGAGTCTCGCCCGCTTTCGTCGATACAGTCTTTAGAAATGAAACGGGATTTTTTTATGTCTACAGTTTGCAAGAGGTTCATCAGGCCACACAAGGGTCAGAACTTGGTCGAATTGGCCCTGGTGCTACCGTTTCTCATGATTCTCATCTTTGCCATTGTCGAAATTGGCCGCGTCTGGCAATGCTACCAGGGCACCAAAATGGCAGCGATTGACGGCGCCTATACGGCGTCTTTAAGCTACGGTGCCGGAGAGTCAGCTGCCATTTCAGCGGGTCAAACCCAAATGCTGAACCGACTGGCTGCGGCTAATTTAATGGCTGGCGGAACCACGATAAGTGTTCTTCCTGTTAAAAATAACGGAGGAACAGGGGCTATAATAGGCTTTAAGGCCGCTGTGCAGACCCAATTCAGGCCAATCATCGGGGCCATCAGCCTGCCCACTATGTCCGGGCCTGTCCCAATTATCCCGGCTGCCTTCCCCATTAGCTATGACAATATCCAGTTTAACGCCGTGTATTAAAAGTTTAATTAGTCTGGCTCGTCATCGCAGCAGTCTTGGCATAATCCGTACAGCTTAAGCTGGACATCAGTTAACTTATAACGCTTTTCACGCAGTAAATTAACCGCCAGCTGCAATACTTCTGGGCTTTCAAATTCTTCGGTTTTACCACAGCCAGAGCAAATAATATGGTGGTGAGGTGCTTCTGGGTTACGGGATAGCTCATAATGCTTGTGGTCTTCGGAAAAGTCGAGTTCTCGAAGAGCTCCCACAGACACCAACAGCTTAAGCGTCCGGTAGGATGTTGCCAAACTAATGTCTAAGTGATGACTCCTCAGACGCTGATGCAATTCTTCCGCACTGAGGTGATCCCCTTCCGGTAAATTGAAGAAGACTTCCAGTATTTTTTCTCGCTGTGGGGTTAGGCGCAGCCCTCGGTCACGAAGTTGCTGGGTTAATTTATCCCGCATCTCCGCATTGGACTGGGCATGCGTCTGTTCGGTGGTCATTTAAATTCCAAGCTTCAATTTTTTAGCTCATCTAACTATTGATCTGCTTCTTGATCTGCGAGGCCCCGTTCAAGAAGAGACATCCCAATTTGGCTAATGGTATGATACTTGAGCATTCTCTCGAATCAACCCCATTCTATACCATTGTATCAAGGATTAAAAAACCCATGTTAGACCTTGCTTTCAACCCACCCTATTTGTTCTTTTCTCTCAGCCCGGTG
>CAZZIY010000139.1:0-5838 GCA_964654525.1 uncultured Vampirovibrionales bacterium
ACGGAAAGGCCCTGGGCAAACCGCCAGTGCTTTGATTGAAAAAATCCGTGGTCCTCTTATTTCAATCCCCGACGCGATTGTCATCCCCTTTGAACCGCCTGCTATTCGGGGGATTGGGAATATGGGTGGATTTCAGTTTTATTTGCAAGACCGCTCTGGAAGCACACCCTTGTCTGATCTCGCCAAAGCTCAATTTCAACTGATGGGAGAAAGTCAAAAAACACCCTCACTCACTGGTGTATTTGCCACCTTCACCACAGATAGTCCCTTGCTGAAAGTGAATGTGAAACGTGATTTGGCGGTTTCTATCGGTGTCCCTGTGGGGGAAGTCCTCCGCACAATGCAGATTCTACTGGGCTCTGCCTACGTGAATGACTTCACCTTTGAGAACCGTTCTTACCGGGTTTACGCACAAGCCGATCATCATTTCCGTGATTCGCCTCAGATTTTTAACAGTCTCTACGTCCGGGGTATGAACGGGCAGATGGTGCCTCTGAGCAGTTTGATTTCGGTCGAAGAAACCACGGGGGCCCAAATTATTTCTCACTTTAATTTATTCCGTGCCACCGAAATTAACGGCTCTCCCAGCAAAGGGATAAGCTCCGGGCAAGCCATTGATGCGATGCAGGATCTTGCCACTCACCTACCCAAACAATTTGGTTACGAGTGGGCTGGGCTGTATTTGGAACAGTTGGAATCCGGTGGTCAAACGGTGCTCTTTTTAATGCTCGGCATTGTTTTTGTCTATCTTGTACTGGCCGCACAATATGAAAGCTTTGTGGATCCCTTCATTATTGTTCTATCCGTGCCCCTTGCCATGCTCGGAGCACTGGCCGCCACATTCATCCGCGGGTTTGATAATAACGTCTTTACGCAAATCGGGATGATTCTGCTCACCGGGCTGGCCAGTAAGAACGCGATTCTGATTGTGGAATTTGCCAATCAGTTGCAAATTACTGAGGGGCTCTCGATTATGGATGCGGCTATTAAAGCCAGTAAACTTCGGTTTCGACCCATTGTCATGACGTCTTTTGCCTTTATCATCGGTGTTGTCCCTCTGGTCTTTGCCACCGGCGCAGGCGCTGCTTCTCGACAAGTGATCGGAACAACCGTTTTTGGCGGCATGATTTTATCAACACAACTCAGCCTCTTTGTGGTCCCCGTCCAATACGTATTGATTAAAACCCTGGAACAAAAGTGGCGACAGTTTATCCATAAAACACCAAAAACGGCATAAGGCATAAATAGATTATCCCCCTGGCATCATGAGACAATGCCGTCTATGAAAGATCTACAGGCAGATTTACGCGAAAATCTCTCCCACATTCACGCGCAAATGGATACGGCCTGCCGAAAAGCTGGACGAAACCCAGCCTCCGTACGGCTAATGTTAGTGACCAAAACCGTTTCTTTAGAGCGTATACTTGCCTGTGCTGAGCTGGAGGCGAAACAGTTTAGAGCGACACTGCCTATTCTGCTGGGCGAAAATAAGGCCCAAGAAGCAACGGAAAAGTACCAACAATGCTCTCAAAATATCCCGTTAACGCCACTGTCTTGGCACTTTATTGGCCATTGCCAGCGCAACAAAGTGGCCACTGTCCTCAAATTTGCCGATTGTGTTCAATCCGTTGACCGCTTCTCCCTGGCTGAAAAGCTCCAGCAGCAATTAACCGCACAGTTTCCCAACCGTGTGCTACCCGTTTTTATTCAGGTCAACACCTCAGAAGAAGCCAGTAAATTTGGTACCAGCATCAAAGAGGCAGAAGCTCTCATTACCTCGGTGGCGGCACTGCCGCAACTTCGTATCGACGGGCTTATGACCCTGGGGCCCAACAATGCTGATGAAAAATCTGTCAGGACTTGTTTTTCAAAACTGCGACATCTTCAAGAGAAAATTCAGTCACAACAAATCGAATCTGCACCCGTGACAGAGCTGTCTATGGGTATGTCTGGAGATTATCCTTGGGCCATTGAAGAAGGCGCCACAATTATCCGGTTGGGCACTCTGCTATTTGGCCCCAGACGTTTCTAACACTGCAATCAATCGAGTCAAATCCCCAGCCGCGTATCGATGATCCAGTGGCAACCACAGGGTGTCTCGACTCAAACAGGTTTCCAGTTCTCCACATTCTTTATCCAAGACTTCAGGCCATAATGTAGGAGTGTAGATTTGCTGATCTCGCAAGTACTGTCTTAGCTGCGGTGAAAATAACGGATTCCCTCGAGCCAACTTAGGATAAAAGGGATACGCAAACGGAATCGTATCGATAGGCAAAGTGACGGGCAAATGCCACTCGTTTTTTAAACCCGGTTGTGCCTCCCCCAATGAGTCAATGGACGTTCTTAAATACTGGTAATTTTCTCGCCGTCTGGCTTTCACCCAATCCGTATTGATTCTTTCAAGGGTCTTCTGCGTATACACCGACATCGCCCAATCCGTTCGGCAGGACTGGCTCATCCGTTCTTCGTTACGAGCATAAATCGCATACCCCGCTTGATCATCCCCCTGGGCTTTCAGCCCCAGATGCGCTTCGCTGATTAGGTGATTGGCGGGTCTAGAGTCACTGTATTGACTGGGATTGAAACCATAAGCCAGTGCCCCGTCTGGCACCCCAAAAAACTTCCGCACTGAGTTAAACCCAAAACACCCCGGGGGAGGGGGCTCAAAAAAAGCATGGGTGTTATCAAGAATTAGCCTTGTTCCGAATTGCTCGCGTAATGATGAGACCACCGCCCCTTGCAGACCCGCGTAATTGACATACAATACCTGGGCGTCAGGAGCTAAGTTCGGCGGCAACTTGGGTTCAAACAAAAAAGCACTCGATTCAGCTTTCAGCCGGTAATAGCACGGTTGAATATGGGGACTGGCAGCAAGGGCCTCTTGCAAAACGCCACAGCAATACAGGGGCATATACAGCTGAGACGGGGGAAGATTCTCTAAAATAGCCAGTAGTGCAGCCCGCCCACTGGGGAAAGTCACCGCGTTTTGAAAAATAAATGGGTTGGGACACTCAGACAGGGGCAATAGAGCTGTCTCTTCAGTTTCAAAATACCCCCCCAAGGGTTTCTGCTGTTTCAAATATGCTATCCTGACAAAATTCTGACGATGATTACCGAAGCATGTTTCTAAAAAAACCAGAGATGACAGGATTTTTTGATGGATACATGCTTTAGGTTCAAACCCTGTCAATATTTATCAGACTACTACTCTAAATAATACCAGAGATGACAGGATTTTTTGATGGATACATGCTTTAGGTTCAAATCCTGTCATTATTTATCAGACTACTACTCTAAATAATATCGGGATGACAGGATTTGAACCTGCGACCCCTTCGTCCCGAACGAAGTGCGCTACCAAGCTGCGCTACATCCCGATATCTGTTCAGTAATAACAATTCTATGGCGATGATTTTAGCACAACCAGGGAAACAACCCTTTTTTGTGGTAAAACTAGGGCTATGTTTGAAGTCATGGTCGAAAAACACTTTGCCGCAGCCCACCACTTGCTCAACTACCGAGGCAAGTGCGAAAATCCACACGGGCATAACTACGTGGTGCAAGCCTGGGCCAAAAGCGAAACACTCGACAAGGCCAACATTGCCGTCGACTTCACCTTCCTCAAAGAAGCTCTCAACGCCGTTGTGGACGACCTAGACCACATTGATCTAAACGAATTCGCCGATTTTAAAGGGGAAAGCCCCAGCGCTGAATACATAGCCCGTTACACCTACCACCGCTTAAAGCGCTCAGTCCCAAGTGTTTTTAAGATATGCGTGTTTGAAACCCCCACGCAGTGTGCTGTGTACTACGAGTAACTTGTTCTCGTTTTTCTTAAGAAGCCTGTGACCATTTTTTGTGCTGCCAGGACTGCAACGGCAACACCTTGGCATGATTCCAAAATTGCTCTAATTGATAATAGTCATGCGCCTGTCTGTGCATCACGTGCACAATCACATCACCATAATCGAGCAAACACCAGGTTCCTTGTCGATCACGTTCTTTCCCAATGGCCTCAATCCCGTATTCCGCCTTCAAGATGCCTTCAATTGCATCCATCAATGTCTTGGTCTGAACCGCACTGTCTGTCGTACAAATCACAAAATAGTCCGCAAAGGTCGACACCTGATGCGTGTCTAAAACCGTGGTTTGTAGCGATTTTTTCTGCTCCGCCGTATTGGCAATCAATGATGCAAGATCCAGTGAATTCGGTATATTTGACGACAAATGGGGGTCCTCCTGATTAATATAAACCATTACTGTAACGTTGTAGGTCTGTAAAAGCTGCCTGCGTTCTGGGATGAAGCCCGTACCCTCGCGTCTGCAAGTACGCCAGTGTACGGGTAAAAAGCGCCATCAAGGCAGTATCAAGCGATGCAATGTCTTTTGGATGAATCAATTGGGCGATCTCTTTCGTGACTTGGGGGTCACGAGTATTCTCTTCAATCTTATCGGCAATAAACACAATTTTTTCAACCACACTCATCTCAGAACGCCCCGTGGTATGGTATCTCATCGCATCAAGCACGACGGGATCATTAATATTTAGCTCTTTTTCTACGATGGCAGCACCGACAAAAGCATGAAGAGTCTGAACATGTAGAAGATCTTCTGAAGAAACCACTACACCGTATGTATTCACCGCCTCTTGTAAATCGGGTACTGGCATTTCTTTGGCACAATCATGGAGCAAGCCTGCCAACCCCGCCTGTGCAACCTGCCAATCGGGCAACCCCATCCGTGTTGCAAGCTCCGTCGCTTTTTGTTGGACACCCAGACAGTGGCTCATCCGTTTTTCGGAAAGTCGTCTGCTAAGCCAGGCAGTGAGGTACGGCCCGTTTAGCTGCTTCAAGCTATCAGAGACAGTGTTATGAGTCAAACGCAGTGAGCATCCTCATGGGTAAGTATCCAACACGTGAGTATCCGACACCTCTCATTATACCCTGTGTTGATTCAATTGTCCGTATTCAGCGTAATCACCTTACAAATACGCTCTAGCCCCAAACAGTCCCCGTGCTCTGGGTCAATCTTAAATCGAATGGCATTCACTTGGACTTCATCGGATTCTGCCACTTCTAAGCGACTGGGAACCAAAGACTCCACCCGTTCCATAGAACTACGAACTTCCATCCCAATCACCGAATGATAAGCCCCGTTAAAACCCACATCTGTGATATAGCCCATCCGGTTTAGTAAAATTCTCTCGTCTGCTGTTTGTACATGAGTGTGTGTGCCGACCATCGCACTGACTCCCAATTGGGCTGCCACATGGCCCAGAGTAATCTTTTCCGCCGTGGCTTCGGCATGAAAATCCAAAAAAATAATCGGTGTTTGGGCCATTAACTCTGGAACAATCGCACGAAGCCGCTCAAGAGGCGCATTATAATTTCCCATAAACACCTGTCCAATCAAATTAATCACCCCAATTCGGAAACTTTTATTCCCAACCAGTGGGATATCAAACACACGAATCCCGGAACCCGGCATGGCAATGGGTAAATTGTCTGGACGCAACAAATAATGTGCTTCGTTAATAAATTGGAGAATTTCTTTGCGGTCCCACGTGTGATTACCGCCGGTCAAAATATCAATCCCTGAGTCAAGCAACTCCTGATAATGCGACTGGGATAGACCAAACCCATGGGTGGCATTTTCCGCATTGGCGATCACCACATCGGCAGGATTGTCCAGCGTTTTGAGATACTGCTGAACAGCTTGTCGACCAGATTTGCCGACAATATCACCAAAAAATAACAATTCAATTGGGTTGGACACAGTGCCCAAGAGCATAGCATTTACGCAACTATTAGCCAATGCTCATTTCTAAAGGCTTATCAA
>CAZZIY010000140.1:0-5747 GCA_964654525.1 uncultured Vampirovibrionales bacterium
AAACATTTTAAAGGTTTGAAAGAACAACGACAAGGCATAAGAAGCCACCACAAAGACAAGCCACCACATCCCAGTGCCAAAACCGACTGAGCTAGAATGGGTTTGTTTGACTGTTGCCATCACCTTAAAACACCCACTAAGCCGTTAATTCTAACTGCTGCAACTGTCTGGTTTTTACATCATGACGCCAAATCAGTGCTTCAGAGATCACAAACATCAGAACAGAGCTGACCAACCAAATAATATTCCAGTATAAATTAGCAGGGTTCCAGTCAATTGAGGTCCCCATCGTCAGCGCATGCCACCATTTGGAGAGCCACTCTCCAGAAGCAACATGCCAAAAATAGAGATACCACACACTGGTCACTAGGTTAAACAGCCACCAGGAGCGCAAAGGCAACACTTGTTGATAAATACTCCAGTGCCAGAACTGACCAATGGTCAAGCAGAGAATAATGTGAGCGTACCAGTATGGGGGATCCCGGTCCAAATTAGCCTGATTGGCGATAATAAGTGCCGAGAAGACAATAAACTGAATAATCGCCATAATCCCGATCACAAAAAAGATAGGTCGCTTCTTCAATTCTCGCTCAGGACCCCAGTCCAGGAGCATCAAGACAATGGTAATCACCGGAATACCAACCGTCCAAATCGTTGCCCAGTAGGGATCCATGTACTTCAACATTTGATACAGAGCAAGGAAATACCAATCGGAAAGAATGGGTAAAGGAGTAACCTCGGGATTGGCCCGAGAACCTGATTCGGCTGGCAAAATCGTTGCCGTAAATAGCAACATCGCCAAAATGGTTAAAACTGCCGGCCAACCAAGATTAAGACGCTTCAATCGATTCTTATAAAAATACAATTCAGTCACTACCAGTAAAATCAACGAAATCGCAAAATGACCAGAGTAAAAACGGGTCATCGTCGCCTGACCGATAGAGCTACCACCCATCAGAATTTGAGAAGTGGTCATTCCTTGGTGCGTCCAGTCACCAATCAACTTGGTCACAGCACCAATCGCGTTGGGGATAATCCAGGTACCGTTTTTAATGGGCAAACTCTCCCAGGGCCAGTACCATAACTTGGGAGTGATATCCAAATAAGTCGGGAAGGTTGCAAACACCTTGGTCGCCCAAAAAGCACGCTGGTTCCAAATCAGTAAATACCCAGTTAAACCGGAGTACATCGCAGCCAAGAGCAATATAATTCCAAGCACAAAGGTGATCTCACCTTTATTCTTGTACTCGGCGTTAAACCACATCCGGTAGACCCGGAGTGTGGCAGCAATAATCATCCCGTCTCCGGCGTATTTATGAAGACCTCGAAGGATTGAACCAAGGGACGTTTCAGACAAGATTGAAATCGAGTTATATGCCTGTTCAGTGGTGGGCAAGTAAAGCGCCACCAAAATCACCCCAGAGACAAGCACCACCATCCAGGCCAGATAATACATACCGCCCAGCTGGTACCAAGGAGAATCTTTTTGGAGATCGGCCTTGGTCTCATCAAAGAAGTCTATTTTTGCCAAGCGTTCTGAGACAAACTTCAACGCCTCTGCGGGCAGATTCTTCACACTCGCCAAAGATAGTTCCATCTTAAGAAATCCCTCCGGACTCGGCTTCGGTTATCAAGAGCTGATCCCCACGAATTTCCCATTTAAAGGCACGGGGAGGGCGAGGAGCTGGACCACTCACAACCTTACCACGAAGCTCTGAACCACCCACCAATTGTTTTTGCAGTGGGTCATACACACTCAAATGGCAAGGACAAGCAAAATGAGGATTTTTCGCAGCTGCATAGTTATAACCAGCAGCACATTCCTTAGGCTCTACAAAATTAAACACACAACCCATGTGGGGACAAATCCGACTAACCACCACAAAGTCAGGCTTACCAGCGACATCCTCAGGTAAACGAACCACAAAACCGGGAATTCGAGTCGTTTGAAAATGTTGAAATGTATACTCCTTACTTTTTTGACCAAACAAAAAAGTTTGACTAGACCACGGAGTGGGAAACGCCGCTAATGGAAACGTAATTTCTTTTTCTCGGGTAGCCTGATCAGGCTTTGCAAAAACGCCACCTTCCCCGTACCACTCTGTCCAACTTTTGGCCTTTGTATTAATTCGCGTATCCGTAATCGGCCCAAGGCTGGGGCGAAGATAGCTCAATAAAGGGGAGACAAACAGCGCCAAAGACCCCAGAACTGGTATTCCCAGAATCCATTTTAAAAACAGGCGACGGTCCATAACCAATGTTTTCCTTTTTAAACTTCTTTTATTTTATCGCTTTACTTGCTACTGAGTGCCCAGCTTGAATACCTTCTTGAGTCAAACCACCAGCACCCTCCATTCCTTCCAAACTATGGGGAACAGGAGGAATAAGGGGTTTAACTGATGCTGGTCTAACAGGAATAGGACCCACAGGCGCGACAGCTGTTTCAGGCAGATCGTTTTTATAGGAGAACTGACGCACATGGCGTATCAAAAGCCAGACAAGCTTGTCATCAAAGACAAAGTTATTATCCCGATCTACATTACCTAACCAAGCCGGCATTCCAGAAGGATACAAGCCTTCACTAACGTATTTGAACATCTGAGCATCCGTACGGTTGTAGAAACGCTTATACTGAGTGAAGTTCGCTGGCGGTGGTTGAAAAATTCCACCATGAATCCGAGAACCGGCCAACTCATGACTACTCGGTTTCCCTGTATGCAAGGGGCCGTCAGCGTGGCCTCTTTTTCCGTGACACACAGCACAGTTTCCGCCGTAGATAGAAGCAACATCGAGAGGCTTGCCGTTCAGCGAGGCAAACCGGAAATCACCATCTCCCGCTAAATAACGGGTATAAAACAGGGCCGACCAACGATCGTCTCGTGATAGTTTTTCCTTAAATGTGGGGTGTCCTGCCGCCAGAAGCATTAACCGCTCTGTGGTCGGTTTTGTAATTTCTGGGTCTTGAGCTTTACCCGTTGTCAGCATCAAGTACATATCAATTGGGGTGGTATAACGAATCACCTGCTGATGCTTGGGCTCTTGCCATGAGGCAGCCGAATGACATTTGAGACAGTTATTTTCATATACCGTTTTTCCAACACTTAACAGCGGCGGGCGAGACGGAAAAGCAAAGTCTTCTTTTGCCAAACGCATATCCAAAACAGGCTCATTTACAGCAGGCTGTAATTTTGTGTTATTGGCGGTATCAATTCTGACCTGCTGACTACAACCACTCAAAATTAACATACAAGAAAGCACACCAACTCTTGCTACTCGAAGCAAAGACTGTATCAGGACCGAAGTATTTCGGTGCTTGGAGGGTAAGACGGAGAACTCTTGCATAACCAGCGTGCCTTTATCGATTCAAAATCAATCTAATATCCAAAAAATTTAATCCAGGAGATCGAAGCCCAAGTAATAATCAGTGAGAAAAACACCCACAAGAACCACGGAACAGGGTGCTCTCCGATTTCAAATTCATTCACTTCCGCAGAAACCGGCTGCTCTTCTTGCGAACCTTGATCTTGAGCTGTCATTAGTCTTCATCCTTTAACATTGCAAATTTTGTGTCTTCCAACCCTTCCAGGCGGCCGTTTTTAGAGGCCCATAACATGGCCACTCCCCCCAGGACAAAAAAGAGTCCACAGAGAGCAAAGGCTGCGTACCAACCTGGGCCTAATCCACCTGATAAACAATTGGGACAGTTCATCTAGTCACCTCGTCCTGCACCATAGGCGTAACGGCTTTCCATATCGCCTGAACCATGATTGGTGGGGTTTAACGATTCGATTTGCCAGAAGTTACGATCTAAGACGTTGGGATCATCCAATTGTGACATCTCAGAGACTTCAACATCATTCACCCTGGGGTTATCTGTTCTGGGCAACGTTCTTAGATAAGCGACCAGATACAACATATCCTCATCACTTAAAGACCGATCCCAACGAGGCATCCGGCTTCCCGGCACCCCTTCAGCAACACGCCAGAACCACATGTCATCTCGATATTTAGAATAATAAGGACGAGTAAAATTGGCTGGCTTTTTCATCATACTCATCGAAACAGGCCCGTTTCCACGTCCAGCAACCCCGTGGCATTGTGCACAATTTTGCATATAGATACCACGACCCGCATTGGCTGTTGCGGAAGACTCTATATTGACCTTTTCAGAAATCACCGCAAATCGATCTCGGTATTCCTGAGGCGGGACTATCCACTGGGGCAGTTTTCGGTTCTTACCCAAGGTTTGCAAATAGGCAACCAGGGCTGTCATTTCATGCTCAGTCAAATAGCTGTAGGAAGGCATAATCGAACCGGGCTTCACCGCACGAGGCTTAATATGGTGTGCCCAGTGCCACGCACTCGGATATTTTCCGCCTACATTGGATAAATCAGGCCCCGTCCGCTCCGTCCCCAGCACATGGGGTGTTTCATGAACGTAGTCTCCGGCCTTCACCATCTCGCCCATTTCCGGATCCTGATAACGAACAAATTGAGAGTGGCAGTAAAAACACCCTTCTCGGCGGTATATGTTTCGACCTTCGGTCTCTAACGCTGTGTAAACAACCGCTTCTGCACTGGCCTCAGGCTTAAAGGTCCAGGCCGGCAATAAGGTAGTCACGAAAATAATGGTGATGAATGTGAGAAGCACAAACATACCGGCAATCAGGTAATTAAGACGCTGATCCATTGCTGCTGTCCTTGCTCCTTATACAAACGCAATGCCGGTAGGCGAGTGAGGGGCCGGCTCAAATTCTTTAGAAAATACGGTGTGGTAGATGTTGAACATAAATAAAATCTGACCAAGCACAATCATCACACCCGACAAGGTACGAACAATCATATAGGGGTGCATCTCAATCACCCACTGATCGTAAGGAATCGCAAAGTGCCACCCTGCAGCCTGGATCAAACCTGCAATCGTCAAGGCCAACATCATAATTATCCACCCATAGAGAGATAACCAAAAATGCCAGACCGCCAACCGCTTGCTGTAAATTTTACGTCCAGTCACCTTAGGAATAATGTAATACGTGGCCGAAAAGACAATAAAAGAGAAGGTGGCCAACAAGGCCATGTGAGCGTGACCGACAACCCAGTTACTGAAGTGCAAATACCAATTGATAAAACGTGTCGCCTGAAACGGCCCCTGAATACAGGTTAAAAGGTAGGCAACCCCAGCCGCTAGAGCAAATCTCAGTGGAATATGATCGGCTGCGAGCGACCACTTTCCTTTCATTGTCATAAAAAAGTTGGTCAACACAGTGAGCACCGGCACCAACAAAAAGACACTAGAGATAACCGCAATTGCTTTTAACCACTCTGGAACAGGAGATTGCAAAATATGATGCGTCCCCGTGGGCGCGTAGAACATCGCAATCGTCCAAAAACCCAACATCGATAAGGTATGGCTATAGAGCGGATTCCCCGTAAAACGCGGCATCAAGTAGTACAAAATACCAATACCACCCACCGTAAACCACATCCCTAAAATATTATGACCATAAAACCAGTTAGCAATGGCATCATTAAGGCCTTCCATCGCAAAAAACACACGCTGGCCAATAATATAAACCACAGGGAACCAGAACATCGCACCCAACATATACCAGACGCTCACATACCATTTTTTTTCAGGCCCTGTCAGCACTGTCATATATCCATTAATGCCAACCAAAATCAAACCAGCCAGAGCCACAATATCAAAAGGCGCTTCCAACTCGGCGTATTCTCTGGCCTCCGTGTAT
>CAZZIY010000141.1:0-5690 GCA_964654525.1 uncultured Vampirovibrionales bacterium
CTGCCCGGAAGAGTGACTTAGAACTCCAAGGTCAGTTTATCAACCAAGCCCGGATGGCACTTGCCAACATTACCGGTCAATTGTTCAACATCAGTGCTAACTTAGAACCAGAATCACCGGTGATGATCGCGCTTCAAGCTCGCATCGCGGCACTGCAACAAATTGATAAAGCCCTTGAACTTCAACTTCGTCGGGTTGATACCCAACGAGATGCAGTCCAAACCGAAATTGACGCTGTTCGTAAGGTTATTGGGAAGAACATCGCTTCTACCTTCAAAACTTTCGGATAATTCCGCGTTACATTTCGTCTCACAGTTCCTCGTTCATTCGAACTCCAAGAAACATTCGTTCAAAATTCCATCTCACTCAAGAGCAATCAATTTTTAAGCAATAGCCTTTTATAAGCGCAAAGGAGAGCTTCAAATGTCTTTCGGATTTCCACAACAACAAAGCTATTATGGCGGAGGCTATGGTGGTGGCTACGGCTACTCCAACCCTGCTCAACTCGCCAGACCGTTTGATTACGGTAGTTACGGATTCTTTTTTGAAAACGGTGGCCTTCCCGGTATGGATAACCGTTTCCAATACACTTCAGCAGCCGATTCATCCATGATCAACCTGTTGCTCTTCAACTCAGCAGGGATCACAACCGGCACCCGGATGACCAACACCGGTGGATTGCCCGGTCCTTTATTCCTCGGCTTCCCATTCTTTAACCCCAATGCGTTTTTAAACGGACAAAGTGGTCAAAACGCCGGCATGTACCCTAACTCCCTTGGTATCAATTACGGTGGCTTCGGCGGCGGCTACGGCCAAGGCTACGGCGGCGGATACGGCTGGTAACAGTCATTCGATCGAGAAAGACACCCCTCTTTCCCGCAAACCACTAAAATTCTATCAATCAAACGTATTGACTGGCTTTAACGCACTCACTCCAAGTGGAGTGGGTGCGTTTTTATTGAGGTAAAAAAGCCTTAGGCAGGGACAGCGGCTTTTTTAGCAGAAGCTTTTTTCGCAGAAGCTGGTTTGCCTGCCCCTTGAGAAGAATTTCTGGCAGGTTTTTTAACCGTTTCTGGACCGGCGGGACTGATTTGTAAGAACTCAATCGAAATCAGTTCGTCTTTCACGCTGGTTACTTGTAGCTTATGGGCTTTAGCGACAATGGGGTTCCCGTTATAGTCGATACCTTCAAAGCGGTATTCACGGTTACCTTTGGCATAAGTCGTGACAAAATCTTTGGTTTTCACCTGAATAGAGCGAGATTCGATATTTTTACCGTACAGGGTGGCCGGAGTGAACCCAGCGGCACGAAGCTGACGGGGATTCAGCGTGTTATCACGTTCTGTTACAGCAATAGGGGTGGGACTGGACATGATCGTTTAAACTCCAAAATGTTGCGTGTTTTAAGGTTATCGCAAGGGGAAACAAGCGTCAAGCAGGGCTCATAAGCAAGGAACTTCCAGCCTGCTTCAAAATTCTGCTTGAGGGGTTTGCTCGTCTGGCACAATAAAATGATCTGGTATACAGAGAAGTTCACGCCGATTGGGTTTGCCGGCAGGCTGTATTGTCGCCTCAGCCGAAACGGCTACAGGCCAGTCATTAGGATGAGATGCTGTCCAGGGCAACAGCTCAATCAGTTTACTGGGGAGTTCTACTTCTTCACCAGGCCCCAGAACGGGCAGCGTGAGCGTTTGAGTAAAATACGGCTCCCAGTGAGCATTACGCATCAGATAGTCCACATCGGTTATCAGTGTTTCTGGGTCTACTCGCAGAGGTCCTCGCTTAAACTGTACGCGAAGCAGGACCTTAGGATTTAACAGTGCCGTCGTGCGCTGGTTAGCCAGGTGAACCTTCACCCGAAACACCCAAGGGTGCGGAGCCCCTTGAACTGCCCAGCGAGAAAATGGGGTCTCAAGAGAAGCCTGTTGATACGCTTTTTGGGCGAGGACTATTTTGTCTTTTAAGACAGGTGAGCGGGTGTGGGTAGTTTCTCGCTGAGTGAGGCCTTGGTAATAGCGAACATCAGCATCACTCTTATAGTAAAACGTCACTCCCTCAATTTTGAGCGGCGGTCCCAAAGGCTTTTTGCTTTTTTTTGCCCTTAAGTCTTGTTGAGGTGTGGCGGATGATTGCACAATCCCCAATTTGGCTGGGGCTCTGACAGGTTTATTTTGAAGCGACGGGCTAGCTTCTTCACCCAAATCAAGTGCATACACAGCCATCTGTCCGGCGAAACTGTCTCCTATCAACACGCCAGTGACAAAAGCCAAGACCAAAAAACCAGAGAAACAAGCCCGTCGGAACCCAACATCCTTGTGAGGCAATATAATATCAGGCAATAAAAAATGGAAAGCACGCATCCCCGTAATCTATCCCGAATAGGCGCAAAAAAAAAGGAGCCGGTTGGCTCCTGTGATGTCTGTGTCTTGAGTCTAGGGGGAAACATAAAGAAGTATAAGGAGGTGTGTGTGGTTGAAAGTTGTGTTTTGCGGGTGTTGGCGGCCCTTGGTTTGGACTTGCCTCACACTTAAATAAACACCCAGATATGCAAGATATTGCCTAAGGATATACTTTTTGTTACATTTCTCAATAATGCCTCAGGTATTATCCTGGTTATAAAAGCCGGAAAGCGCAGGACTGGGGTGACAAAATCCTCATTGGGGTAAACATTTGTAACACCCATGGTCCAAAAACCAAAAGCTCAACCCAACACAGACGATACTCCCAGTGAAAGAGACTGAAAAAGGATTTTTCAGAGGGTATTTTTTCAGAGCGAAGTAGTTGTTAGCTCTTGCGGGTCTTATAAACACACAAAATTGATATCTCGTATCTAGTTTTTTGAGAGAGGGTACTCATTAGATGTTTATCAGCGATTCAACCCAATTTGCATCACCAGAAGGAAGCCACTTAACCGTGCAACAAGCTTCATCACTTGATAACCAATTTTATGCGGCACTTAAAACCGCAGATTATCTGACGCATAAGCACTTTGATGTCACCAATCCTAGCAATTTAATTGAGCAAGCACTCAATGAATACACCCGTGCACTCGAAATGAACCCTGGTGCAGTGCATGTGCAAGGCAGAATGGCCAAACTGTTTCTAAAACAGGGCCATTACGAAAAGGCCGAGCAATGGGCCAAAAAAGTACTGATCAAAGAATCAAGCAACAGCGATGCCTTATTTGTTCAAGGCTACTTAAGCTACAAAAAACGCCAATTTGATAGCAGTATCCGCTTGTTGTCCAAGGCAATCCAAGCCAAAGGTGGTCTGAGCAATAGCCGAACCCATTTTTGTTTGGGTTATGCACTCCATGAGCATGCTCGGGGAAAGCAGCACAACTTTCTAACCCGTCTAGCACTCCGCACACAATCTATTGGTGAGTTTGCCACCGGTTTTTGCATGTTGCTGAGTGAAAATGACCGTGTCCCCTTTAGTGCAGTGCTTAAAATGTTGCCTGTAATTACAGATGCTTTTTGCAAAGAGCAAGCCGGTGATTACGCAGGGGCCCTTAACCAATTACTGTCGCTATACGAAAAATTTAGCGGTATGCCCACCTTGATGGTGATGATTGGCAATCTTTATGCCAATAAAGGGAACTTTGATGAAGCGATTTTCTGGTTTCAAAAAGCGCTGCAAAGAGACCCCTGTAACGAGAATGCACTCAATCAACTCGCCCACATTCTGGAGCAAGAAGGGCAATTTGAGTATGCCAATGAGTATTACCAGCGTCTGAACAAACTTCAGCCCAACAATCCAGATGTCTATTGCTGCTTGGCCAACACATTTTATATGAGCGGCAATATCGAAGAGTCCGTCCGGCACTATAAAATGGCTCTGCAATCTGGCCGTGGAAATGCCGAATGGCAGGCCAACATCGCACGGACACTGGCCAAAATTTACCACGACCATTTCCAGAATCTCGATGCCGCCCAACTGGCATTACAATCGGCGATTGAGTTTAGCCCCGAAGATACGGAAAGCTATATTCATCTGGGCGTATTGTATTTTGAGAAACAAGATTTTGAAAATGCAGAACTCACTTATCAACAGGCCATTCGAGTCAATCCCAACAACGCTCAATTGTTCTCCAGTTTGGGTTATCTAAAATGGATGAACAATGACATTGAGCAAGCTGTCTCGCTTTACGAAAAAGCCATCCAGCTGGAACCTCAGTATGATATCCCGCATAACAATCTTGGTGTGATTTATATGGATTACATCGGCAATATGCACAAAGCTCAAGAACTCTTGCAGAATGCCACAGAACTCAATGAAACTTACGCACTGGCCTATTACAATCTGGGCCGCGTGCACAGTTTTATGGGGCAAAAACTTGAGGCCGCTGCCTGTTTTCAAAAAGCACAGTATCTCAATGAATACACAAAAGAACTCGACACAGCAGAACTAGAAGACCGTATTAATCAGCTTTTTAACAGTAACTAACTCTTTTTTTCGCGATAACATCTACTTCACTGATATCCCAACCTTTTTCTAACGGATGTATCTCACGGTGGTAACGGTTGGGATTTTTCTTTTCTTCTTGTTATGATTTTCTTGCATCCGCATTATTCTCCCCTTGTGGATGGAAGTGATCCGAATGGTGAGGGAGCCGCCTCGAAAGCGGTTGCCCCGAAAGGGGTTGCAGGTTCGAGTCCTGTCACTTCCGCCAACAAGGGGATTGGCATAAACATTCTTCCCCAAAAAGAAAATGGGGGAAGGCCCATCCGTTGGGCCAACCCCCTGGGTTGGAAAAATGAGTGGTTTATTGTCGTAGGAAAAAGGAACTTATTCGAGAGTAACGGAGCTTTAATTGCCGAGCAATTTGAGCGCCAATTGTGGAATTTGGTTCGCCTGAGACAAGATAGAGGCAGACGCTTGCTGCAGAATCTGATTCCGTGTCAGGTTGGCACTTTCTGCCGCCACATCCACGTTACGGATTCTGGCTTCTGCCGCACTAAAGTTTTCGTTACTAATTTGTACGTTGGCCAGAGAGCTTTGCAGACGGTTGGTGAAAGAACCCAGCGTGGCACGTTTCGTCAACAAGGCACTGAGAGCAGTATCCACTTTGGTAATATAACTTTGTACTGCCGAGTTATCCGTAAATTGACCGGTTGCAGCAGAAAGGTTAATACCACTGGCAGTTGTACTGGTATTACCCAGACCGCTCGAGATATCAATTCTATCAAGAGCATTGTTGGCATTGGCCCCCACTTGGATGTAGAAATTGGCAGGGACCGATGAGCCCAGTAGATTGACCCCGTTAAATGTGGTCGCACTGGCGATTCGGTCAACGTCATTACGAAGTTGGTCAATTTCATTTTCAATGGCAGTTCGTTGCGCTGTGGCATTAGAATCGTTAGCCGCTTGAACCGTCAGTTCACGAATTCGCTGAAGGTTGTCTGTAATGGTTTGGTATGCACCATCAGCCAGATTCAGCAAATTGAGTCCGTCTTGAGTATTATCTGCGGCTTTGCTGGTACCTCGAATTTGGGCTCTGAATAATTCCGAAATTTGGAGTCCAGCTGCATCATCTCCTGCTCGGTTAATTCTGAGTCCAGAGGATAAACGCTCCAAAGAACGTGATAAATTATTACTGTTAATCGATAAATGACGTTGAGCATTTAAAGAACTGGCGTTGGTATTCACTGTAATTGGCATGGGTATTTCTCCTACAAATTATCTATTTA
>CAZZIY010000142.1:0-5668 GCA_964654525.1 uncultured Vampirovibrionales bacterium
CGGTGGGTTCTTGAGGTGTATCTTTTGAGGGTATAGAAGACATTTTCGTGTATCCACAGGACTAACCAACGAACATTATACCCACAGGACAGCACAGGCTAGCAATAAATTCTGGCTATTTTGACTCATTTCTCGCATAATCAGGCTGTAAGTCACGAGAGTGCTGACGAGAAGGTCTATTTCATGTCTTTTTCTCCTGTTAACACATTGCCTGGTCCTGAGCAACTCTCCAGCGAGATGATGACGCGTTTGCAGCAGCTCAACATTCGCCAAGGGGAGTACCGTAAGATATGCAATCACCTGGGCAGACAGCCGAATGAGAACGAATTAGGAATGTTCAGTGTTTTGTGGAGTGAGCACTGCTGCTATAAGCACACCAAGCATTTGCTAAAAACATTACCAACAAAAGGAAAGCGCGTTGTACAAGGCCCCGGTGAGAATGCCGGCGTGGTTGACATAGGCGATAATATCCAAATAGCTTTTAAGATAGAGAGTCATAACCACCCAACGGCTGTAGAACCGTTTCAAGGAGCCGCCACCGGAGTCGGTGGGATTCTCAGAGATATCTTTACCATGAATGCTCGACCGATCGCCCTGCTCAATAGCCTTCGCTTTGGTCCAGGACAAGCAGCCTGTGATGTCAGCAATCTGCAAGCAGAGCGAAATACCTACCTGCTTAATCAGGCTGTCTCAGGGATTGCGCATTACGGCAACTGTGTTGGCGTGCCCACCATTGGAGGCGAGTTATTTTTAGATCCCTCCTACTCTGAAAACCCATTGGTCAATGTCCTTGCTGCCGGTGTTGTTTATGACAACAACCTGATGCCCTCTGGGGCCAAAGGCGTCGGAAATCCAGTACTCTACGCAGGGTCTGCTACGGGAAAAGACGGCATGGGTGGTGCGGCCTTTGCCAGCAAAGAACTGGATGAAAATAGTAATGAAGACCGTCCTGCAGTGCAGGTAGGCGACCCCTTTGCTGAAAAACTCTTAATAGAAGCTTGTCTAGAAGCATTCCAAAGTGGCTGGATCCTCTCTGCGCAAGATATGGGCGCTGCTGGGCTCACTTGTGCCACTGCTGAAATGGCCAGTAAAGGCAATGCGGGCATGACCTTAAATCTAGACAAAGTGCCTGCCAGAGAACCGGGAATGAAGGCCCATGAGTATCTCCTCTCTGAGTCTCAAGAACGGATGCTATTGGTGATCGAAGCGGGTCATGAGGATGACGTGATCGCGATTTTTGATCGCTGGGCAGTCCCAACTGCAATTGTTGGCGAAGTCACAGACACCGGCCGGGTGGTGATCACCCACCATAATCAAACTGTGGTGGACTTGCCCGCAAAGCTTCTAACTGATCTCGCCCCGAGCTACGGTAGTACAGAAAGACCCCTAGAGCCTGAACCTGCCAAACAACGGCGAGAAGCGGCTCCTGAACAAGAAATTTCTGACCTCCAGACAGGAGCTGATATCACACACTGGGCAAAGACGCTCCTTACTCAGCCCAACATTGCCCCAGTGCAGTCCATTTTTCAGCAGTACGACAGACACGTGCAAAACGGCACACTCCTTTCTTCAGAACACAATAGCGCTGGGGTGATTCGGGTGCGTCATAAAAATCAGCATCACAGTGGAAAGGCTATCGCGCTTTCTACTGACTGTAACCCCAGATACGTCTTCTTGGAGCCCTATAAGGGGACCATAAGCGCAGTGAGCGAAGCTTATCGTAACCTGATTTCAGTCGGAGCAGAGCCCATTGCTGTCACAAATAACCTGAATTTTGGGAATCCTGAGAAGCCTGATGTTGCTTATCAGCTTTACTTTTCGGTTCAGGGCCTAAAAGATGCCTGCCAAGTGTTTGAGACCCCAGTCACAGGGGGCAACGTCAGTTTGTACAACGAGTATATTGACCGACAATCAGCAGACTCTGAACTCAAAGCCATTCTACCGACCCCCGTTATTGGGATGCTGGGGTTATTAGAGGATGATACTCGGGTGATGACCCCTTGGTTTAAGAAGCCAGGTGACCGTGTTGCCCTTGTAGGACGGTTTATGCCGTCCTTGGCTGGCTCTGAATATCAAACACTTCGACGCGAAAACCATATTCAAGGCCCCCCTCCCAGTGTGTCACTCAATGATGAGCGTCTACTTGGTCGGTGGATACTGAAGCTTATACAGCAGAAAAGCCTCCATTCTGTGCAGGATTTGTCACTGGGAGGGCTACTAATCACCCTATTAGAATGTTGCCTGATAGCAGAAAGCTCCCTGTGTAAACTCGGGCTGACCTTGGACCAGAGAACCTTTGAATCGTTACTAAAGGATGCCCAGAGACTGGACACCTGCCTATTTGGCGAGACCAACGGGTGCTACTTAATTTCCTACGACCCCACGATGGAGGAAGCCCTCCAAGCCAGTTGGGCACAGGAGATTACCAGCGACCCCTTGCACAAAACCCAGGCAGGCTTTTACCCCCTTGGCAGCTTAAATGATACCGGTGTGATTGCATCTGAATCTTCCTCCGGGTCATGGCAGCTCGATACGGCCCATCTCAGTCCAAATAAGGAAACCACCTCAACAAATGAGTAGTTTAAAAGAAGCCTGCGGGGTCTTTGGGATTCTGCTCCCTGAGCAAGCCCGTGATAATCTTGCAACTCAGGCAAGCAAAGCCTTTACCACTGCAATTGGCCACAATATCTATTACGGTCTCTACGCGCTACAACACCGCGGCCAAGAGAGCTGTGGGATGGCCGTTTTTGATCACGATCAGCTAAGAATTCATAAGGATATGGGCCTGGTAAACCAGGTTTTTACCCAAGCTTTACTAGACAAACTGACTGGACAAGTTGGCATTGGTCACACACGCTATTCGACAACAGGAAGCAGTACACTGGAAAACGCTCAACCTGTGGTGGTTCGTTCTTCTTACGGGGCCATTACGGTAGCGCACAACGGAAATTTAACCAATGCAAGCGCTCTGGCTACTTTCTTAAACAAGGCGGGCTACCCCCCTTTGGGTGACAGCGACAGTCACCTGATGGCAGAACGTATCCGCTACGAACTTGATAAGCAACGATTGCTCCCGCATCCAACAGAGCATTCTCGTTTAATCGAAGCCGTCCGACTCGCGCTATCTGAATGCCAAGGCGCATTTTCTGTGGTGATATCCACGGGAGACACCCTGATTGCCGCCAGGGATCCCAATGGGTTTCGTCCTTTCTGCCGGGGCATGATGCCGGGAGGGGTCGCCATTTTGGCCTCAGAAACCTGTGCCTTGGATATTGTTGGTGCTGAATTCGTCTGTGACATTCAGCCAGGTGAATTATGGTGGATTAACCGCAGCGGGGAAAGTGGTTCTGAACGCATTTCACCAGAGACGGCAGCCAATGGCTGTGTCTTTGAGTTGGTATATTTCGCCCGACCTGACAGCCGTTTTCAGCATAGTGAAAGAGAATCTCGCAGTATTTATACCTACCGATTGGCCATGGGCAAGCGTCTGGCAGAAATAAGCCCCCCTGTTGACGCCGATTTCGTGATCCCTGTACCCGACTCTGGAAATGTCGCAGCAGTTGGATACAGTCAAGCTTCAGGTATTCCCTATATGGAAGGGCTGATTAAAAACCGCTATGTGGGTCGAACGTTTATTCATCCTACGCAAGAACTCAGGCAAAGAGGAATACAGCTGAAACTTAACCCCTTAACTGATGTTCTCAAAGGCAAGCGAGTAATAGTGGTTGATGATTCCATTGTTCGAGGGAATACCAGTCAAAAAATCGTCCAAATGCTCAGAGCCTCTGGGGTTACCGAGGTTCATTTGCGAATATCATCCCCCCCCGTTAAGCATCCCTGTTTTTACGGCATTGACATGTCTCACCCCTCAGAGCTATTGGCCAATCAGATGACACTGCCAGAGATCCAGGCATGGCTAGGTGTAGAGAGTCTAACCTATCTTGGTGTAGAAGACTTACGGTCGATTGCCAATATAGAATCGCCCTGCATGGCCTGCTTTACCAACCATTACCCTGCCGGCAAGATAGAAGAGCCAGATTTTCAACCACTGAGTCTGTGAACAGTTCACGAATCCTCTCGTTCATCATTTTCTCTTTCTGCTACAATAACCGTGTTGCATGATACTTTTTTGTGTGTGATTAAAGATTGAGTGAGTCTCTTAGTGAGCCTGATGAACCCACTATCTGCAAACCGCCTTGAATTAAGACCGTCCCCTTTGCTCAAGCGAAATTTGCCTGAATTTCGAGGCAGTTTTCTAGGCATACCGATTAAAACCGATATGGATACCGTCTTTTCTCATCAGGCTAAGGCAGATGCTCATGCGCGCCAGGAGGCCGCCAGCTCTCTCTTAAACCCTCCCGATGAGTGGGAACCACCTGAGGTCCCCACGTTTATGACCATTCCCAATAATGCCAACGGCACCACTCTTGAAGTGCTGAAAAGGCTGATTCAGCATATTATGGACCGCTTTCCAGGAGCGTCTGGGAATATCCGCACCTATCAATCCAGAGACGGCAAACCGATGGCCCGCGTGGATACCTCACACCGACTTGAAGAGACACCAGAAGGTGTCACTGATATGCAATACATCGATCGCGGCCTGGCTGGGGCTTTCGGCAACCATGGGATTCCCTTTCGTTATATGGGCAAATATCTCAAAGATTCGGGTAGTGAATCATGATATGATCACTGGCATTCAAGATTTTACGATCTGGTGGGCGAATGGCTATCACCGGCCGGCGCAAGACCAACGAACCATGTCAGGGCGGGAACGCAGCAGCATTAAGTTGGCCCCTACGGGTGGCTGTGTTGGTTCTCATTCTTTGAGAGTGGTCCCTTTCGGTTCACTCTCCCCATCGAGTCATCCCTGTGACAGAGAGAGCGAGCAAACCACTGTGCTTAATCCCAGCCCCTCCTTTAGTAGCTCAGAACAAGGGCCTGAATCTGAACCACCACCAGACACGCCTCAAAATCCCCAAAGTACCCTGCTTGGGCTAATAGATTTTCTCCATGCCCAAGCTGAAGAGCAAGGCAAGGCGTGTTACACAGACCCACTGAGTGGCTATCAGGTAATGACCCGTGATTCTCTCGCAAAGCGTGGGTATTGCTGCAAATCGGGATGTCGGCACTGCCCCTGGGGTTTTACCCGGTAATATTTTTACGGCAGATCTTATTTTGACTGATTCTCAGCAGGCTGAGGGCTGGGAGTGAACGTTGGTTCAGTCTTTGCTGGTTTTGCTGGCGCCAGAGGATCAATCACTCCGTACGTCCCCACGCCACCCAATTTAATGTTATCCAGCTTCTCGCTTAAGGTTTTCACCAGACGAAGCGCCGTGGTTTGTACATTACTAGAGCCAGGTATTTGGTAAGAGACAAGCGGATTCCGACGGGGTGATTTCACATGGACCATCAGCTTAGTACAGCGACGGATACCAGCACAATCAATATGAACCTGCACATCGGCGTCATCAAATTTTCTGACCAACTCCATCTTGCCGGATTCGGCCATATACTGATCCAAATATTGATAGAACAGGGTCTGCTTCTCGGGGACAATCGGATAACCAAAAACCACATTGGGGGGGTAGTCTTTGCTGAAGAGGAAAATATGGGCTTTTTTGAAGGGAGCCACAGGGGTGTCCTCAGCCAGAGTCGGTGAGAAAGGGGT
>CAZZIY010000143.1:0-5662 GCA_964654525.1 uncultured Vampirovibrionales bacterium
CTTTGCACACCACCTGGAGACTTTTGCTGAGCAAGTGAACAAAACAGCCAGCGTGGCTGGCAAAACAATCACAAAACACTCCAGTGCTGCTGAGAAAGAGTTATTTAACAAGGCCTTTAACGGGCTCCTGCGGAGATCGAATTGGGCGAGACTGGGTTCTTTGGTTCTAGCCAATGGGGTTTGCGCCGTATTTTTATCATACGTTGGACCCAAAATTCAGCACTTCATCACGTATAAAATCACCGGAAAAGATTACTTCCCTGGACTAGAAGGCTAATGACTTAAAAAGCCAGTGTCTATTTACCAGCCGTCTGGGCTACCGCCTTGACCGGCTGCGGGGTTCCCATCTGTGTTGGTTGGGGCATTTCGTTTACCGTAATACCCTTGTTGGGCCTGAGAATTATTATATCGCTGAAATTGGGACGAGCTAAAATCGTGTAGCCTTTGCAAGGCAGGGCTATCACTGGTAATTCCACCTTGGGCCGCTTGTTCCTGAAGGGCCTGCTGTATTTCTTTCGCCTCTTTTATACACTGGTCATAATCTTTTTGAGAGATTTCTCCAGTCTGCTTCATCCCCGTGCAGTAGTCCACCGCTCGTCCCAGTTCGCGGTTAGCTCCGCCGCGGGCATTCGCTGGGTTGCTGATTTGAACACCCAAGCCAATACAGAGGCCTACAGAAAGACATAGCGGTACAAGCATTTTTCTTAGAGACAGGCTGTTCACGGGAATTCCCTCCGATTCTAAAAACACTCCAGTGTGAATATTCTCTGCTATTCACTATAGCGGAATGACCCAAGAGTTTACACCCCCTTAAGAACTAAGCCTGAAGGGGGTGTACTACACACGTTACCACTGAAAAACTATGGCGCTATGGGAAGCTAAATGAGAGGCTATTCGTCGTGATGTTGCCAGTAGATACCGCCTGGAGGTTGGTTAGGAATAAAGACGCGGGGCGGCTGACTCCAGTAGTGATGATAGCGGGGAGGGCAATTGGGTTCAATAAACACAGGCGGCGGACAGTATACCGGCGGTGGGTCTTGGTAAATCACCACGGGGCCTCTTCTGGGCGGGCAGTAGTATGGATCTTTTTCAACGTAAATATATCCACCAGCACAACCACCGGCTAAAGCGGCCCCACCAATACCCACGGCTGCGGCCGTTGCCTTGGCTGCTCGGTGATGGAACACGCGTTTCCACAAACTCGGCTTTACTGGATTTTGGGTGGATACTTCAGGCCCGGATTCACCTGGATTTTCTGCTCTCTTCTTAGACGCTTTTCCAGAAAAGGCAACTTGGGACGGGATTCGAGATGGCAACGGATTAGAGACAGACATCATAGTCAATAAACTCCCCAGTTTTGGCTTGCAATCAGCATAAAACATGTGTGCTACAGTAAAGGCCGAAGGCGAGCAAAAATTGCGTCCGCTCTTTTCGAGAATTTTCAGCACTTGCCTTGCAAGGGCATTTGCGGTTCAATACCGTCCTACAAGTTTTACCGTCCTTCACGCTTACAGATCAAAAATCAAAGGAAAGCTGCAGCGAATGCCACTGACCAAAGAGAAAAAACAAAGCATTTTATCGGACTACCGCCGCCATGACAAAGATACCGGCAGTGCCGAGTCTCAAATTGCCTTGCTGACAACCCGTATCAACGAGTTGACCGAGCACCTCAAAATCAACAGCAAAGATTTTGCTTGCCGCCGCGGCCTGATGAAAATGGTTGGCCGCCGTCGCCGTCTGCAAGCCTACTTTAAGACGCACAGCACGCCTGAGCAGTACAAAACACTCATCACCAAGCTCCAGTTGAGAAAGTAATTTTCTCTTCCAGTAATTTTCTCTTCCATTGATAACGATTCTTTTGATAGCGAGTCTTTCGAGATTCGCTATCGTTTTTTAGCGGGCTAAGGCAAGTCCTAATGCCAACGACTGGTGCTAGCAAAGACTGGTGCTAGTAAAGACTGGTGTTTGTCTAATGCTTGCGCTTTAATAAGACGCGTAAGACAAGATGATAACAATACGAACAATTCGATAGAAAGAATACAGACTCATGACAACGTCCATTGGGCATTTAACCAATATAGAAACCCTAAATTTTGAAATTGGCGGAAAATCCCTGTCCTTTGAAACCGGCCGTTTGGCCCGCTCTGCAAGTGGTGCCGTAGTGCTTCGCTGCGAAGACACGCTAATTTTGGTGACCGCCACAGGTAGCACCAAACCGCGTCCCGGCATTGATTTTTTCCCCCTCCTGGTTGATTTTGAAGAAAAAATGTACTCCGTCGGGCGTTTCCCCGGTGGTTACATCAAACGAGAAGGTCGCCCTTCCGAAAAATCCATCCTGGCATCACGTTTGATTGATCGTCCTATCCGTCCCTTGTTTCCAGACGGGTACCGAAACGATGTGCAAATTGTGGCCACCCCAATGAGTGTGGATCACATCCATCCTTACGACGTTCTATCCATTCTGGGTGCTTCTATGGCCCTGGAACTATCGGGACTACCCTTTGAAGGCCCTGTGGGTGCGGTTCGTGTGGGCCGAATTAACGGACAATTCATTGCCAACCCCACCTATGCTCAAACCCAAGATGAGAGTGACCTCGATCTGGTCGTGGCCGGAACCGATGATTCCATCATGATGGTTGAAGCCGGAGCGACCTTTGTTTCTGAAGCCGATATGATTGCCGCCATTGACTTTGCTCATCAAGAAATCAAGAAGCAGGTTCTAATCCAGAACCAGTTCAGAGCCCAGTGCGGTGTCACTAAAAAGGCTTTCGTCCCTGAGTATGACCTAAATCCCCTGTTTAACTATGTGGATGGGATTATTCATCAGGCGGTCTTTGATGCCTATCATGACTTCGACCGTGATAGCCGCAAGGAAAAACTGGAGAAAGCCAAGGAAACACTGAAACAAGCAGTGGAAGCATTGCCTGAGACTGATGCAATCAAGACATTCCTGACTGAACAACCGCTGGATCATCTCTCCGAAACCTTTAAAAAGGTTGAGAAGAAGATTATGCGGGCCATGATTATTGAAGAAGGGGTTCGTGCGGACGGCCGTAAAAACACAGAAATCCGCCCCATCACTTGCGAGGTGGGTTTTTTACCTCGCGCTCACGGCTCAGGCTTGTTCACCCGCGGCAATACTCAAGTCCTTTCTGTCTGTACCTTAGGTTCTCCTGGGGATGCCCAAGAGCTGGACGGTGTCGATCCCACCAAAGAAAAACGCTGGATCCATCACTACTCATTCCCTGGCTTCTCTGTAGGAGAAGTAAAGCCAATGAGAGGCGCTGGCCGAAGAGAAATTGGGCACGGCGCATTAGCCGAACGTGCCATTGCTCCAGCGCTGCCAGACAAAGAAACCTTCCCCTACACGCTTAGAGTCAATTCCGAAGTGTTGGAATCCAATGGGTCGACCAGTATGGCATCCACCTGTGGGACATCTTTGGCGTTGATGCAGGCTGGGGTCCCCTTAAAATCTCCCATCGGCGGGATCGCCATGGGCCTGATCAAAGAAGGTGACAAGAGCGTGGTCCTTTCCGACATCCAAGGCGTCGAAGACTTCTTGGGCGATATGGATTTCAAGGTAACCGGTAATACTGAAGGGATTACCGCGTTGCAGATGGACATTAAAATCCGCGGAATCTCAGTGGACATTATGAAGACGGCTCTGGCACAAGCCCGAGAAGGCCGGATTCATATTCTGGGCAAGATGGCTGAAGCCATTAATACTCCCAGTGAAACACTCTCTCCCTTTGCGCCTCGAATCCTCACCATGCGTGTTGACACAGACCAAATAGGGACTGTGATTGGCCCTGGCGGTAAAATGATCCGCTCCATTATCGAAGAAACCGGTGCCACGATTGATATAGAAGACAGTGGTCTGGTCACCATCACCTCTGTGGGGCTCGGCGGCGAACAAGCCCGGGAAATCATCAAGCGTCTGACGATGAAAATCGAACGCGGGATGATTATGCCAGGCAAAGTCGTTCGGATTATCCCGATTGGTGCTTTTGTGGAGCTGGTTCCCGGCAAAGACGGGATGGTTCACATTTCTCAAATCACTCAGGCCCGCGTTCAAAAGGTGGAAGACTACCTCCAGGTCGGCGATCAGGTCCTTGTGAAAGTGGTTGATATTGATGACCGCGGTCGGGTCAACCTCTCAATGAAGGGAGTCACCCCAGAAGAGCGTGTTGGCTTTGAGCACATTCCGCTTGTGCCCCGTGAGCCGGCATCCTCACCTGCCGCACAATAGACTATTCATCCATCTCAATGACACTGCCGTTGATTCAAGCCCTCAAGGCCTACGACCAGCGGCAGTGTTTGCGTTTGCACATGCCAGGACACGCCGGATTACCCGTGATCGAAAACATCTTAGGGCAGAGTATTCCTGGAATTTCACCTGAAACCTATATTTTCGACCAGACTGAGGTGGAAGGTTTGGATGTGCTTGGTAACCCCACAGAGTGCCTCCAAGAGAGTCAATCCATGGCGGCAGACGTGTTTGGGTGCGCCCGTAGTTTTTACCTCACTCAGGGAGCAACAACCGGTATACAGGCAGCAATGCTGTGTTTATTTCAACCAGGAGATAAGGTCTTACTGCCTCGCAATGTTCACCGGGCTGTACTCAGCGGATTAATTATCAGTGGGGTAGAGCCGATTTGGTTTTTACCCGAAGTGCTCCCGGATTGGGGGCTTTGGGGCGCTGTTCAGCCAGAGGTACTAGAAGCCTTGATCACGCAAAATCCAGAGGCCAAGGGGTTAGTCCTCTCGTCTCCCACTTATGAAGGTCTCAGTAGTCCTGTCAGTGAAATCAGCAAGGTCTGTAAGTCCCATGGACTCAAGCTTATTGTAGATGAGGCACATGGAAGTCTATGGCCCTTTGCAGATTTTCTCCCAACCAGTGCCTGTCGTGTGCCTGCCGATGTGGTGATTCACTCGCTGCACAAAACCGCTGGCAGTCTCACGCAAACAGCAATCGCGCACATCCCTTCTGGATCGTGTTTAGAACACGATCCAGAAGGCTTTCAACAAGCACTGAATACACTCCACACCACCAGTCCATCGTACCTACTGCTTGCTCATATTGAAGCTACTGTCGCCGCACTTGGCTTAACTGAAAGGATCCAGCATAGGCTACAATCATTACATCGGACACTATTGCGTATCCGCGGCGAGATAAGCCAGAAAACCGAACTCTCCGTCCTGGGCAGCATTCAGCCAAAAGAAATAGGACACGATCCGTTTAAACTGTTTTTACAACATCCCCGTTTCAACGGTGATTGCTGGGGAGTTGAGCTTGAAGCCACAGACGGACTAGCCTATGAAGCCTGTTCACCTTACGGTGTCCTGTATCAGGCCGGTCTGGGCACGTCTGAGGAACTCTTAGAAGAGATGCTGAGCAGGCTAATTTCAGCCTGCGCGATCTTCAACCAAAGACCACCACAACAAAAGCCCCATTTTTGGGAGTTTAAATCTATGCAAAACAGCGCCTATCTCCCCATACTTGCCATGTCACCCCGTGAGGCCTTTTTTGCGTCAGCCACAGCCGTCACCAAACAACAGGCCCTTCATCGCATTGCCAAACACACAACCGTCAGTTGCCCCCCCGGAATTCCGATTTTGATGCCCGGAGAGAGGATACAACCCCACCATCTCCCGCAACTCC
>CAZZIY010000144.1:0-5651 GCA_964654525.1 uncultured Vampirovibrionales bacterium
TTCATACTAGAGGGATATCATCATGATTGACCCGAACCGCCTTACCACACAGGCACAGAAGCTTCTGGCAGATACACAAACGATTCTGCAACGTTTTGAGCAGAACCAGCTCGACAATGAGCACGTATTGCTTGCCTTGCTGGAAGACACCAAAGGCTTTGGTGGCAAAATTTTCCAGCAACTCAATATCAATCCCAAAGAAATGATCCAGGCCACAGAAGCCAGCATCGTGAAAAAACCTCGCGCCAGTGTGAATGCGTTGGAATCGGGCCAAATTTTCATCACTCCGCGTTTTAAAACCATGATGGACAACGCAGAAGCCGAAGCGGAACGTCTTCGCGATAAGTTTGTCAGCAGTGAGCACATTATGCTGGCCCTACTAGAAACTGGCGGAGACGCTACGACCATCCTGACGGGGCAAAACATCAATAAAGATAATATTTACGCCGTCCTCAAAGAATTGCGCGGTTCTCATCGGGTGGACAGCCAAAATGCTGAGTCCAACTATCAATCTCTGGAGCAATACGCCAAAGATCTGACCGAAACAGCCCGGCAAGGGAAACTAGACCCAGTGATAGGCCGCCAAGAAGAGATTAGACGGGTTATCCAAGTACTAAGCCGTCGTACCAAAAATAATCCCGTGTTGATTGGGGAACCCGGTGTGGGGAAAACCGCCATTGTCGAAGGGCTGGCTCTGAGAATTATCAACGGAGATGTCCCAGAAAGCTTGAAAGATCACCGACTGATGGCCTTGGATATGGGTGCTTTAATCGCAGGGGCCAAATTTCGAGGTGAATTTGAAGAACGGCTCAAAGCCGTCTTAAAGGAAGTGCAATCGGCAGACGGTGAGGTCATTCTCTTTATTGATGAACTCCACACTGTGGTAGGAGCAGGGGCTACAGGGGAAGGGGCCATGGATGCCAGCAATTTGCTGAAACCCCTACTGGCCCGCGGGGAACTCCACTGTGTGGGCGCAACAACGATTAACGAATACCGAAAATATATTGAAAAAGACCCTGCCCTGGAGCGACGTTTTCAGCCTGTGCCGGTTGATGAGCCCAGCGTGGAAGAAACCGTGAGCATTTTACGCGGCCTGAAAGGCAAGTACGAAGTGCACCATGGGGTCCGCATTAAAGACTCCGCCATTATTGCTGCCGCCAGTCTGTCGCACCGCTATATTTCTGATCGGTTTTTACCCGATAAGGCCATTGATTTAATTGATGAAGCCGCCTCTAAACTGCGGATGGAAATTGACAGTTTGCCCCAAGAACTCGATGAAATTTCTCGGCAATTAATCCAATTGGAAATTGAGCAAGAGGCCTTGAAAAAAGAGACGGATGCAGCCTCCGTCGAGCGCTTGATGAAATTGGAAAATGAAATTCAACTCCAGAAAAAGAAAAAAGATACGCTGGAAACTCAATGGCAACTGGAAAAACAAAGTATCCAATCGGTTCGAGAAATTAAAGAAGCCATTGAACAAGTGAATACCGAAATTGAAACAGCCGAAAGAAATGCCGATTTAGCCAAAGCCGCTGAATTGAAATACGGCGTGCTCCCCAACCTGCAACAAAAACTCCAAACACTGGAAACCGAATTTAATAAAAAAGAACGCAAAGTCCTGTTGCAAGAAGAGATTGGTGAAGAAGATATTGCAGAAATTATCAGCCACTGGACAGGGATACCTGTAACACGTCTTGTTCAGCAAGAAATTGAAAAACTCACCCATATGGAAGATTATTTGCATAAACGTGTGATTGGCCAAGATGAAGCCATCACGGTTGTTTCCGATGCTGTTCGCCGTGCCAGAGCAGGCCTGAAAGAAGAGCAGCGGCCTGTGGGCAGTTTTATGTTTTTAGGTCCCACAGGGGTCGGAAAAACAGAACTCGTCAAAGCACTCGCTGAATTTTTATTTAATGATGAAGCCGCCGTGATCCGCATTGATATGTCGGAATATATGGAAAAACACGCGGTTGCCAGATTAATCGGGGCCCCTCCTGGTTACATTGGCCACGATGAGGGCGGTCAACTGACTGAATCTGTTCGCCGAAAACCCTACAGTGTGGTTTTATTCGATGAGATTGAAAAAGCACACCCAGACGTATTTAACATCCTGCTACAACTCTTAGACGACGGTAGGTTGACTGATTCTAAAGGCAGGACCGTTAATTTTAAAAACACGGTGGTAATTATGACTAGCAATATTGCCAGTCAATTTATTCTCGATAGCCGCATGAGTGGACTTGGCGGAGATCAGCACGATATGAAAGAACAGGTGATGGGCGAGCTGAAAAATTATTTTAAGCCCGAATTTTTGAACCGAATCGATGATATTGTCTTCTTTAATGCATTAACCCCGGGACAAGTTCACCAGATTGTGGATATCCAGCTAAATTCGCTGGGACGCAGGTTATATCGACAAAACATCACGTTAGACATGACACCTGAAGCCAAAGAACACCTCGGCAATTTGGGTTACGATCCGGTTTATGGTGCCCGTCCCTTGCGCAGAGTCATGCGAAAATACATTGAGAACCCACTGGCTACCCAATTAATTCAAGGAAGCGTTAAAGCCAACGACACTGTTGTCATTGATATTCATCCCGATAATACAGAACAGTTCTCATTTGAAGTGAAAGCAGGGAAGAATAAAAAAACCCCGTCCGAAGCCGGTAAAAACTAATGGTTAGCGTCCATTTAAGACACTTATCCTATTAGATAACTATCTTCGCAAAGAACCATTTTTAATCCGGAGCCTCACAAATTTATGCTGAAGTTTACCAGACTGAATGATACCCAGTTTTACGTCAATCCCGATCAATTACTCACAGTTGAATCAACGCCCGATTCCGTCATCACTCTGGCCAATGGAGAAAAGCATATGGTTCGAGAATCTCTCAGTGAAATTATCGATCAGTTTCAAAAATATAAAAAATCACTGTACCAAAACGGCCCCAGTATTCAGCACGAACAACCCGATTAAGCCAGACGGTCGAGCAACAGTGTGACGACGTACAAGAAAATTGAAAACGTCAGAATATCACTCATCGTCGTGATAAACGGTCCGCATACGCCAGCGGGATCTTGTTTGAGCACATGTCGGTAGATATACGGGAACAATACTCCCACCGTGGCAGTGATCGACAGCGAAACTAAAATCCACGCGGATAACAATAGGCTGAGTTCCCAATGGTTATAGAGTAAATAAGACGCAATCCCGGCTGTAACAGCGAAAATAGAGCCCATCACCAAACCCACTTTGGCCTCTCGCAATATTTGTGCCTTGATATTTTCAGGAGAAATCATATCCAGTGCGAGTCCGCGAACCGAAATCGTCTCGGTCTGTGTACCCATATTGCCGGAAAGTCCGGTGAGCATTGGCATAAATGACACTGCAATCACTGCTGCGGACACCGTGTGATGATATGAGGAAATAATGGCAGAAGCCAAAAATTGCCCCACCAGCGTAATTGAAAGCCAGGGGAGCCGAGCTTTGACTGTATTGAGGAGAGGGCCATGAAGGAGATTTTTCTCGTCCATCTCATCGAGATTAATCCCGGATGCCAAATAAATATCCTCAGAAGTTTCTTCATCAATAACGTCGAGAACATCATCCAGTGTAATAATCCCGCGTAATTCATTGTTATTATCAACAACCGGCATGGCCAGCAGGTTGTAATATTTCCGAAAGAGGTTGGCGACCAACTCTTGATCGTAGGAGACCAAAATGGATTTGGTATCAAACAGGGCCACCCGTTGCAACGGGACGGATTCGTCCATGAGAATCAGCCGTTTCAGACTCACCACACCCAAAAGCTGATTCATCTGATTGACCAGATAAACGTAATAAATAAAATCCTTTTCTTCGGCCCGCTTCACTGCGGCCATCGCATCCCCGACTGTGGCTTCAATGGAGACATAGATAAAATCCGTAGACATAATCCCAGCTGCGGTGTCAGGCTCTTCTAATAGCAGATGCTGAATCGTTTTGGTGTCTCGGTCAAAAGGCATTTCATCCAAGATTTTTCGCGTATGCTCAGTCTCTAGCTCTTGTAAGATATCCACCGCGTCGTCGGCTGGCATCAGACGCAAAATCTGACTGCTCATCACGGTTGGTAGTGAAGATAGGCAAGCCACTTGCCGCTCTTCACTCAAGCTGGTTAACACTTGAGCCGCTTGACCCACGTTTAAATACTGAAAACACTGGACAGTTTCCAGGGGATCCAGCTGATTTTCCATTACTTCGGCCAAATCGGCAAAGTTATAGCGTGTCAGAAGCCGCCTCAGTGCTGAGGCGTTGTTCTGAGACAGATAACGTTTAATTTTATCGGAGGCTATCGCAGAAGACATTGGGCCAGTGTCCTTGATTGTTATTAGCAAGCATAACAAACTGTGGGGGAAAGCAAAACCGTTCTAAGAAAAACGGATGCAGAACGATTATTTTTTTGCTACATTTCTAACAGTTATAAAATCTTGTGTGAAGTTTCAATGGAGATTATAAATCGATGCTGACTGTTCAAGCACCATCCCCACTGGCCCATACCAGACTTTTTTCCAAAACACAAAACCCAGGCTTCTCCCAGTTCTCTGGGAATCAGGTTCACCACAGAACCGGCTTTAGCCCAGTCAATAGCATCGGCAGTGTTGTGGTGGCAGGACTTGCTCTCCTAGGAATCTCTGGGAAACTAGGCGCCAGTGGTCCTGGAGTTACCGATGACGCTCCTGATATATTCACCCCGGATTCACAAGCCCCACTGGCAGTCATCCCCTATCCACCGACTGCCGCCCCTACTGGTGAAACCTGGGTTTCGGTTGCCAACGACTCCTCAGAAAACACTCCCAGCCCTGTACCCAGCAATCCATTTGCCCCAAGTGAGTTTTCCCTTGCTGTTATCAACAGCGATGATCGCGATCGCTTACGCCGAACCCTAGAGCTCGGCAAAAAAACACCCTCTGGTCCGCCCAAAGGTAAAAAGGGCAAGTATCCCGCAGAGCGTCCCTATCCTTTTCGCAAAGGGGGCGGGTTGAGAATTGACCCTTACGCCTCCTCCAAGCCAGCTCAGCAGGTGGGTTCTGGCTACCGAGCTAAAACGTTTTAAGGCGTTTACAGCAATTAGTCTTTTAAGCAGGCTCTCTCAATGCTAAAATCCTCTTTTAGGAGAAGGATACGGGCATGCAGACTGAATTAAAAATCTACCGTTTTGGCACCTCTGGCTACCGCAGCGACCAGGAAGACGGCTTTAACGATGCGGTGGTCAAACAAATCACGCAGTCCATCATTGATTACCTCCTTGAATCCAACCCAGAAGACGTTCTAAAGACCAGACCCCTTCTGATTGGGGGAGACACCCGGGAGAAATCCCGCCGCTATATCCCCTTAATAGCCCGCTGGCTAAATGAAGCGGGTCTGGACGTCTTTCAAGCAGAAAGCGATCTCCCCACACCCGTGTTAGCCTATGCGGCCAAGTTCTTTGAGCAACTCGGACTCGGCCCCACTCAAACACTGGGGGCTGTTTTAATGACGGCGAGCCATAACCCGTGGGCTTACGGAGGCTATAACTTTCTCACCCCAGATGCGGCCGTTGTGCCCAGTAGCATTTCAGCCCGTTTTGCAGAACTGCAGGCAAAACCTCGAAATGCTCATTTAGAAAATT
>CAZZIY010000145.1:0-5631 GCA_964654525.1 uncultured Vampirovibrionales bacterium
GAAGTTGCTCCACATGGAGGACGAACTGCGCAAGGTCGTCATCGGCCAGGACGAGGCTGTGGTGGCGATCAGCAAGGTGTTCGGATATTCAGGGTAATACGCACTCAGCGAAAGCCCGCCCAGAATGTTTCGAGCCCGCATCCAGGCCAGGCAATCTTCAGCAGGGGCCGGTAAAGACAGTGCAAATTCAAAACCAAATGCACGCTCTGGGGACAGCAGACTAACACCCGGCAGTTTGCTAAGGGCACTCGCCAGATAATGCGCCCGCTGCATCGAGAGAGTCGCTACTTCACAGAGTCCTTGCGGTCCTAACAGGGCCATATAAACGGTTGCTTTAAGGACATTGAGCGCCTGATTGGTGCAAATGTTGCTGGTAGCCTTTTCCCGCCGAATATGTTGCTCACGCGTCTGAAGCGTCAGCGTGTAGCAAACGGTATTATTTTTATCCAATGTTCTGCCAACCAGTCGACCGGGGAGTTGGCGCAAATATTTCTGCCGGGTGGCCATATAGCCCCCGTAAGGCCCTCCGTAGGAAAGATTATTCCCCAAAGGTTGGATATCGCCGACTACAATATCAGCGCCCAATCTGCCTGGAGGCTCTAAAACGCCCAAGGAAACCGGGTCACTGGAGACAATCAACAACGCGCCACGGGCATCACAGTAAGCTCTTAGCGCGTTAAAGCTAGCTTCTTCAGTCAAGCATCCGGTAAAATCAGGGTGTTGAATAATTACAGCTGCCACATCTTCTGTGGGCCAGGTTTGAATCAGATTTTCAACAGCGCTCTCAAGAGGGTCAAAGGTTTCTACGCTCAGTGCTTCTAAGGCTTCGGTGTAGGTGTTCAAAACCGCCCGGTAATCAGGGTGTAATGTTTTGGAGACCAAGAGCTTGCTGTGTTTGGAAATCCGGGCTGCCATCAACGCCGCTTCAGTCACCGCAGAGGCTCCGTCGTACACAGACGCGTTGGCAACATCCAGACCGGCGAGTTCAGCAATCATAGTCTGAAACTCGTAAACCACCTGCAGAGTGCCCTGGCTCACTTCTGGCTGGTAGGGCGTGTAGGCCGTATAGAACTCGGAGCGTGACGCGATGGTATTCACTGCACTGGGAATAAAACGGTGATAAGCGCCCCCGCCCAAAAAGCTGCTGTAACAACCGGCAGAATTTAGCACAGCCAGTTGTTTCAATCGTTCTTGTAATTCTAGTTCGCTTAAACCTTCTGGTGGCAAATATTGATAGCTAATCCCTTGACGGAGCGAGGCGGGGATATCATCAAAGAGTTGTGTCTCAGAAGATAGACCCATGGCTTTCACCATGTTCAGACGGTCTTCAGTGGTATGGGGTAAAAAATTATACATCATCTTTATTACTGAGCAATTTGTGAATACTGCAAGGGTGTCATCAGCTCGTTTACTTCCTCAGGATTGGTTAAAGAAATTTCAATCATCCACCCGTCCCCGTAGCTGTTGTCGTTGATGAGTTCAGGTTCTTCTGTCAACTGGGTATTCACGGCCACCACTTCTGCGCTAACCGGCATATATAAATCAGAAGCGGCTTTCACAGACTCAATTGAGCCGAAGGTATCCCCTTTTTCAATCCGCTGCCCGACCTCAGGCAGCTCGATGAAAACGATGTCGCCCAACTGTTCTGCTGCAAAATGAGAAATACCAACACGGGCTCGGTCATCATCATCAATCCGTAGATACTCATGGGTTTCAGTCAGTTTCACATTGTCGGGAATGATGTGAGAATCAGCCATGGGGTGAGATCCTTATTGATTATCCTTTGATACGGTTAGCGTTTGTAAAACGGACGGGTGGTTACAGTGGCTGCAGCCTCTGTATCTCGAACTTGAATCTGGAGAACCTCTCCAGGAGCGTGGGGTGTGTTTGCATCCACATAACCCATTGCAATAGGATGGCCCAGCGTCATTGAGATTGATCCGCTGGTCACAACCCCAACCGCCTTGCCTTGGTACATAATCGTATCATCTTGTCGAGGGATTGTCCGCCCGTTCAGGTTTAAACAGACAAAATGCCTGTGGTTACCCTTTTGCTTTTGGGTATTTAGGGCGTCTTTGCCAATAAAGGGGTTGTCCTCTGCCCATTTTACACTCCAGCCAAGTCCTGCTTCAATGGGAGTGTACTCCGGTGTAATATCATGCCCGTGAAGCGGATAGGCTGCTTCCAGTCGAAGCGTATCGCGCGCGGCCAAGCCAACGGGTAGCAGTCCCAAGGGAGCTCCCAGCTCTATCAGAGCAGTCCAAAAGACGCTGGCAAAAGAAACAGACACAATCAATTCCACGCCGTCCTCGCCGGTATAGCCCGTTCGGGCTAGCAAAGCCGAAAAACAATCACCCCCCGGTAATTTCAGAGAAAATTCTGCCACATTGAAGCGGGCTGGTAACTGCTTAGGGCGAACCCCAAAATGGTTCAAGACTGTTGAAAATTCAGGGCCCTGTAACGCAAACAGCGTATAGTCTGTCTGATGTTGAAGTGATGCCTGAAGCGGTGCATTAAGATGCTGCTGCATCCAGGCGATATCCTCTCTGGTGTTAGAGGCATTACAGATCACCAGCCAGCCAGAAAAAGCCCCTTTTAACTGAGAATCAGTTAAAAGGGGCAGACGGTAGATAATCAAATCGTCGATAATCCCGCCGCGATCGTTTAAAAATTGAGTATAAACAGCTTTTCCAGGGGGTAGCTTTCGTAGATCTTGCGGCACAAGTCTATTAAACGCCCCTAAGCTCTCTTCGTTCAGTTGCAGTGTGACCAGGCCCATATGCCCAATGTCAAATAATCCGGCAGCGTTGCGAACAGCTTGATGCTCTTCTTTGACCTTTGAGAACTGCAAAGGCATTTCCCAGCCGGCAAAGGGCACCATCTTGGCCCCAACGCTTCGGTGTTGGGGGCCCAAGGGCGTTTGGCATAAAGTTGAAAGTTCTGATCCCATGCCCCTGATTGTTGAACAGGCAACCGTCCCTGTCAATGAGATTTCAGTGAGAGTTCAACGCCGGTAGTAAAAACTCGGTTGCCCACCAGAAACAGATGGCAGCCAGAGGCCAATAGAGGCTTAGTACATGGCAAAGTGCTTGAAGGGAGAAGAGCTCAGCCCGCTGAACGGCCAATACTTTTACCTGTGTTTTTGAACGCATCGAAAACAGTCCTTTTATAAAGATGTTTTTTCCCTACTTTTATAGACTTCGGCATGTCAGGAAAAAGCTTGAGGAAAAAGCGCGCGGATTGTTAACTTGTCCTGTAAAAACTGGGTGCCCCCACAATGGGGGGGTGCGCTGCCATTAGGGGAACCTGATCAGGGGCTTGCACAGACGTTTGAAGAGACTTGCTGCTCTTCACCTCATAGACAGTCACGCTCTGTTGCTTTCCTCGGATACTCACATTGCCCAAGAATTTTGACTGGATCACCTCTTTCACCAATTGATGGGTGGCCTCACTGATAATGATCTGGGTCTTAAATGTCTTGTTCAATTGTTCGAGTCGGGCCGCCAGATTGACGTTGTCGCCAATAATGGTGTAATCCATCTTCATCAGGGAACCGATATTGCCGACGAACACAAGGCCTGTGTTAATACCGATACCGATATCCAGCGTGGGATAGCCTTGTTGTTTCCAGCGTTGATTCATTTGTTTTAGCACATGGCGCATTTGCAGTGCAGCCAGTACCCCATGACGGGCGCATGATCCTACAGAACCGTCTGTGGGCTCAAAATAGGCCATAAACCCATCCCCGATGTACTTGTCCAGACGCCCGCGGTGATGGTAGATCACCTGAGTCATGGCTGAAAAGTACTCATTTAGCTGTTGGATCACCATACTGGGGGGGTATTTTTCCACCAGGCTTGTGTATCCCCGAATATCACAAAATAGTACGGTGACTTCCCTCATCTGGCCGTCAAAGCTCCCGTAACCCATGGTCATCGGTGCCATAGGGGCTTGTTGTGCGCCAATATTATAGAGCTGTTGAGCCATTTGGGGCATCGTTTGAGGAGGCATTATTTGAGGAGGCATTATAGGAGTAGGCATTGGTTGCATCTGCATTGTGGGATATCCCGCAGGATAAGCATGAAGACGGGTGTCTTGCAGATGGGAAAGATTTTGAGACTGGTGGATATAGTGAGCACTCCACGCCAGAAGCCACTGCGGGACTTGGCACTGAGATATGCAATGACAGAGCGTATCAATGAGTAAAAAGACGCTCAACGTCACCACGCTGATGACACCGCTCCATTCAATCAAGCCGCCGTTTCCGAGGTATATCATTGGCTCTGAGACGGGGGAAAGATTCCAGGATTGCAAGCAGGCTAAGAACCACTGTGCTGGTATAAGCATCAGTGCACTGAGATTATAGAAGGTCTGAAGCCCGGACGAGGCCGAAGGACTCTCAATACCAAGAGCCATGAGTGAAAGGCGGCATAGTAATAATGCGGCCGTTGCCCATAGGGCGGCCCGAGCAGAAATCAACACGCGAATGGCGAGTCTCCTCATTAAGAAGTTGGAAAGGCGATGACACAGAACACACACACTCATGCGGGGACGGCATGAACGCTGGGAACATGGGGGGTTCTCATAAACAGAAGTGAAAGAAACTGGCAGGTAAATACACTTCATGAAAATAAAAACAATCTTAAGGTGAAAATTGCCCTCGTATTACAATGAGAATGGCCGTGAATCGTCACATTCAAAATAAGTGAGCGCTTTTTGCGCATTTTACATTTCAGTCAACCGGTAAAAAGAGTCGACGTCAATCCATGACAAATAAATGGCTGATTGTGGGCCTGGGTAATCCCGGGGTTCAATACCAGGATACTCGCCATAATATTGGATTTCGGGCCTTGCAAGCCTATAGTAAACGGCATTCGATTGAGGGGCGAAGTCAATCTAAGTTTAAGGCCATTGTGGGTACCGGCACGGGGCCCAATCGGATTCCTGTGGTGTTGGCGCAACCCACCACGTTTATGAATCTCTCTGGCGAAGCAGTACAACCCCTTTTGCAGTTCTACCAAATTCCACTCAATCAATGCTTGGTGATTTATGACGATGCAGCCTTACCATTGGGGACGGTGAGAATCCGCAGTAAGGGATCGTCAGGGGGTCAAAACGGGATGAAGTCTATCATCCAAGCGTTGGGAGGGCAAGATGCGTTTCCTCGCCTTCGGATTGGGATTGGTGCCCCAGCCCGACAGGAGCAAAGCCTCTCTTCCCACGTGCTCAGCCGCTTTTTGCCGGCTGAAGAAGAATTATTAGCAACCGTGATGACCCAAGTCCTGGATGCAGTGGATTGTTTACTGACAGAAGGGGTTGAGCTTGCCATGAGTCGGTATAACCAACACAATTAGGCAACCTGCTTATGCCGGGCTACAGTTTGAGAGAGTTCAAACAGGAGGGAATGAATGAATTGTTCAACCGCTGCCTGCTGGGCATTGTTGTTGAGCACAATATCAGCAACTTCGCGGCTGGGAAGTATAAAATTCTCTAGGCACAGGACAGTTGTCTGCCACATATTATCGGTTGTACCTCGGTTTTCACGTCGGTTTCGATCCAGCCAGCGGGCCCGGCGCTCTTTTTCGTCGATATCCACAAAAATCTTGATATCGTAGAGGGGTAGAATGCTCG
>CAZZIY010000146.1:0-5598 GCA_964654525.1 uncultured Vampirovibrionales bacterium
AGCCCGAGTAAGAGTGTCAATATAATCGCTGAACTACACCCTAATAACAGATTTCTCCAAGATTTTTGTATCCAAAATAGCACGACCCAACCAGGAAAAAAGACGCCACTGACGTATTTTATCCAGAGTGAAGCGGTTAAAAAGAGCATGCTAATGATACCGTTATGGTGTTTAAGAGTGAGCGCCCAGAATGTAGCCAAAATCAAGACAGAGAGCAAAATATCATTGTGTCCAATTGCCACAGACTGAATCAAAATTAAGGGATTGCACGCGACGATAAACAGCCTTTTCAACGGTTGATTCAGTGAGTAGTATCTAGCTAAATAGAGAAAGCATTGAGTGGTGGCAAATAATGCAAGACTATTGAGTGTTTTAAAAAGTAAGAAGCAGGTAATAAAACTGTGTTGTGCCAAATAGGCCAGTAGCCAGCACAGTCCATTAAATAGAAAACCATACGGCTTGGGTGAATCGGCCCAGTGTTCGTGAAGCATCGGATTGGTCTGCCAATTCGGGATGGAAGAAATCACATCTAAATATGGGTTTTTCCCGTAATCGAGTTGTAAAACACCGATATCAATATAACCGTATAAGTCTCGAGAATTAAAGGGAATCACCCAAATCAAGATAAAACACGTCCACAGTAGGCTACGCTCTATCCACAGACGAAATACTTTTGACTCACTCTCATCTGGCGCTAGAGTGAAGAGGCATTTGCAACTGAGTCCATAGGCCAAACCTGCGAGCATAATACCGGTGATTTTGATCAACTCAAGTATCGTCCGTAAACTTTTAGGCGGTAAGCCCAAGACGGACCCTCCACTGAATTTATCCGGTCTCCAGGCCGAATTAACGAAGGTTGAAAATTGTTGATCGAGAGAATATATTGTGTGGTTGATCGCAGCATCCTGGCATAAATACCCCCACAAGAACATAAGCGTGGGGGTGAGCAGTAACACGTAAGCAAACAGGCTTAAAATCCCAAGTCGCTTGAGCGTGAGAAGCTTGAGTGAAAAATCTTGGGTCAAATTTATCGGGTGGCTCAAAGGGCGTTAGGCCATCACTTTGGCAACCGTCTCGCCAATTACCGCGGGGCTTTCGACAACATGGATACCCGCAGCTTTGAGAGCGGCCATTTTTTCAGACGCTGTCCCGTGACCACCAGAAATAATCGCGCCCGCGTGTCCCATTCTTTTGCCAGGAGGGGCTGTTTGACCAGCGATAAAACACACAATGGGTTTGCTGACATGTGCTTTGGCAAACAGGGCGGCTTCCTCTTCGGCAGAACCGCCAATCTCACCAATCATCACGATGGCCTTGGTCTCTGGGTCGGCTTCAAACAGGGTCAGACAGTCAATAAAATTGGTGCCATTGACGGGATCACCACCGATACCAATACAGGTGGATTGCCCAATACCGCGCTGGGTGAGTTGATCAACCGCTTCATAGGTGAGTGTCCCAGAGCGAGAAACAACACCGACGGGTCCTTTTTTGTGGATATGGCCAGGCATAATACCAATTTTAGCCAAATCCGGAGAAATAACCCCAGGGCAGTTCGGCCCAATCAGACGGGTGGTTGGGGTGGATTTGAGAAATTCTTTGACTTTAACCATATCATTGACCGGGATACCTTCGGTGATGCAGATAACCAGTGTGATACCTGCTTCAGCGGCTTCCATAATCGCGTCGGCGGCAAAGGGAGGCGGTACGAAAATGACCGAAGTATTTGCTCCTGTCTGCTGAACGGCATCGGCGACCGTATTAAAAATAGGCACAGTTTTTCCGGCAACATCCACAGAGGTACTGCCTTTGCCAGGAGTAACGCCGCCAACCACTTGCGTACCGTACTTAATACATTGCTCTGCGTGGAACATCCCTTCACGCCCGGTCAGACCTTGGACGATGAGTTTTGTTTTTTGATCAACCAGAACGGCCATAATGCGGTGTTCCCTTTCTTAACTTGAAGCAACGGGCTGTTTAATTGCAGCAATAACGGCTTTAGCGGCTTCTTCCATGGTTTCAGCCACAGCGTATTTTAGTCCTGAGCCTGACAGAATCGCTTTGCCTTCTGCCACATTGGTGCCCTTCATCCGAATGACTAGGGGCAGTTTCATTTCCAGCTTGGAGGCTGCTTTGACCACGCCATCGGCGAGGAGATCGCAACGCAGAATGCCACCAAAAATATTGATGAAGACTACTTCCACATTGGGATCGCTCAGTAAGATACGGAAGGCATTTTCTAGCGCCTCTGGGCTGGCGCTGCCGCCCACATCCAAGAAGTTAGCAGGGCTGGCCCCATATAGTTTGATAATGTCCATGGTGGCCATTGCCAGTCCAGCTCCGTTCACCATGCAGGCCACGGTGCCGTCTAACTTAATGTAGTTCAGACTGTATTTGGACGCTTCTACTTCTAAGGGATCTTCCTCATCAGTGTCGCGCATGCCCGCTACATCGGGGTGGCGGTAGTGGGCGTTATCATCAAAATTGACTTTCCCGTCGAGGGCAAGGACGCGGTTATCTTCGGTGACAACGAGTGGGTTAATTTCCAACAAGGAGCAGTCCATTGTTTCGTAAAGCTTGTAGAGATTGGTGATCAGGCGAACAGCCTCTTTCATCCCAGCGGCGGGTATGTCCAAGGCGTAGGCAATTTTACGGGCCTGAAATGCTTGCATCCCAAGTGTGGGATGAATGTACTCTTTGATAATTTTTTCTGGTGTTTTGGCTGCCACTTCTTCAATATCCATACCACCTGAACGGCTTGCCATCACCACGGGACGGGATTTAGCACGGTCTAAAATGATACTGATATAGAGTTCTTGTGAAATAGCTGAGGCTTCTTCCACCAATACAGATTTTACTTTTTTGCCTTCAGGGCCTGTCTGATGGGTGACCAACTGCATGCCGAGAATATCGTTGGCAGCTTTTTCTACATCCTCAATGGTTTTCGCCACGCGGACACCACCACCTTTACCCCGACCGCCTGCATGGATTTGGGCTTTGACGACCCAGGCTGTCGAGCTGAGTTTTTGTGCGATTTGAACCGCTTCTTTGGCTGTAAAGGCCACATCCCCGTTTGGCACGGGAATGTCAAATTGACGAAAGAGCGCTTTGGCTTGGTACTCATGAATTTTCATAAATTTAGGTGTCCTTGCAGGCAGTGTTATCAGTGCTAACGGTCAGATTTTTCAGCTATCAGATTCTTCAACTATCTGACTCTTCTTCCTCATCGTGATCCGCAATTTCCAGTTCAAACCCTTCTTCTGCGGCAATTTTTTCGATGAAGGCAACCACGCGGTCGAACTCATCTTTGTCATCAATCGACTCATACACTTGATCGTCACCGTCCATCACGACCCGCATCACGACGACTTCTTCATCATATTCTTCGTCGTCTTCCTCATCGCCCTCAGCCTCGGCAATAGTTTCTTCTGTTTCATCTTCCTCTTCTTCACTGCCTTGATAAATCAACAAGGCGTAGCGTTGACCCTCGATTTCGTACTCATCGACTTTTTCAAAGATATGAACCTGACCATCTTCATCGGTGGTCTCGATAATATCTGGGCCGTAACGACCGTTGCTTTCCATTGACGCCTACTTCCTGTTTCAAATAAAAAATACAAAAATCTGTGTGCCAGCGAGTGTAACACAAAGAAACCACAAGATGGAGAGGGGTCAATCCGGTCTATAATTCTTGCTTTTGATGCCACTGACATAGGCCGTCCCATTGAGTGATGACCGGTGCCGGTGGCAAACTCGACAAAATCTTGCGACCATAACCTTTGCTATGAATTCTGGGATCGAGCAATGCGACAATACCGTGATCGTCTTTGCGGCGTATCAATCTACCAACCCCCTGTTTAAGGCGAATAATGGCTTGTGGGAGTACCAAATTGTTAAACCAATCACCTCCAGAGGCTTTCACTCTATCAATCAAGGCTTGATTAACTGGATCATCTGGGTGAGAAAAGGGAAGCTTATCAATAATCACGCAACTGAGCTGACTGCCTGGTACATCAATGCCTTCCCAAAATGTGGCAGTGGCAAATAAAATACTGTTGGGGGTTGTCTTAAACCATTCAAGCAACCGGTGTCTAGGTAGCTCTCCCTGCACGCGGCATTCAAAGGGGAGTTTGGGTATCAGTGCTTCTGCCATCTGGTTCATCGTGTCGTAGCTGGTGCTTAAGACAAAACTGGAACCCTGATTTAGCCGCAGCAGACGTTCGGCTTCTACAATGAGCGCAGCGGTATAGTCTGGATGAGAGGGTTCAGGCATATTGCTTGGGATATAGTAAACGCACTGCTCATCGTACTGAAAAGGGCTGGCCAGAATCAAGGACTGAGTCTCTTTTGGCAGGCCTAAGTCCTGAATAAAATACTGGTTTGAGCGGTTAACAGCCAGAGTTGCACTGGTAAAAATCGCTTGTTTTTGCTGCCAAAGTAAATCATGGAGATGGGTTGCAACATCAAGGGGGGTTGATTTTAGCTCAAAATGAAGTCTTGAGGAATCTACTTCCATCCAATTGACTCGTGGTGAGTGTGGTTCAGTATCCGTAAAATAGCCCCAACGGAGAATCAATTCTTCGAGTTGTTGTAAGTACTTAGCCTTGCGAACCGTGGCTCTGTCTCTATCTAGATCACTTTCAAACAGAGGAATTTGTGCAACATCAATGCCAGATAACCAGTCTAGCATTGAGGAAAGATAGGATTGAAATTTATCAATGTGATTCATCCAGTAGCTATCTGGATAAAAGCGACTGGTCTTTTGTCCCCCACCAGTGTTATGGCGAAAAACCCATTCCAAAAGACCGGCCTGCGTGTGAATCAGGGGGGTCATCAGATCTTCAGGAATCGCCTGAACATGACGTTGAATTTTTTGCAGGAGCTTACTGGTGGTGAGTTTGCCGATGCGAACCGTGAGTGCCTGAAGGGCAGCCCGTTTAAGATGATGGGCTTCATCAAAAATAACGGTGTGATGCTGTGGCAACAAGGAGTGGCCAGAAACCAAGTCCTGAAGATACAGGGCATGATTGGTAATAATTAAACTGGCTTTGTCAAGATGCTCGCGAGCAAGTCGATACGGGTTTTCTCTAAAGTATTGGCATTTGGAACCAAGACAATCATCTGTTTCTGATGCCATCTCCTCCCAGATATCTTTGGGAAGTGCAAAGTCCAGGTTAGCTTGATCCCCGTCCCACCCGTCTGCAAGGGCGCTGACTAATACGTTTTGAAAGAGCTTTTGCTTGGGGTGGGTGTTGACTTGAGTTGACCACTCGTCCATTTTTTGGATGCACAAATAGTTGCTGCGGCCTTTCACCAATCGGGTCTTCATCGTTTCTTCTAGACCCAGTGCTTGCAGTAAAAAGGGAATGTCTTTATGGACCAGTTGTTCTTGCAGTGCGATGGTACCCGTGGAAATCACAATAGGTCCGTCATCTGCATTTAAACCGCCTTGTATATCTCTCTGGTGAATAATGGCAGGAATGAGATAGGCAAATGATTTGCCCGAACCGGTGCCTGCTTCAATCACTAAAGACTCACTACTGCTTAAGGCCTCTGCGATGGAGAGAAGCATTTTTTCTTGAGAGGGACGTCTTTCGACCG
>CAZZIY010000147.1:0-5567 GCA_964654525.1 uncultured Vampirovibrionales bacterium
TTCTATCCGTTCTTTTGCCACGTTTGATTTCATTTACACTTATGCGAATTTGGGTGTAATAATCCCTCAACTTCCCAGCTTCGCTATTGTTCTATTAGGCGGTCTGGGTGGCCCTTTCCATACAGCTACCGTGGCTATTTTCACCTCTCTTATCCCTAAAGACAACATTCGAGCCCCAGAAGTAGCACAAAAACTGGCGTCTGTGTTTATGACACTCACTGCAATTACCGGACTGCTCCTTTCACTGGGGGTGACATTTTTTGCCCTTCCCCTAATGCAGTTACTTTTGCCTGGTGCAGATATCACCCTAGTCAGCAGTGCTGCTGAGCAACTGCAGATTATGAGCCCGGTCATTTTAATTGGAAGCTTGGTGGGGATATTTTACGGACTACTGAATGTCTATCAAAGCTTTCTATGGCCTTCGTTATCTCCCGCGATACTGAACATCACAATGATCCTCACCCTGTGCCTGAGTCCTCATGACCCCACGGGTCAAATTTTAGCCTGGGCCACGCTGGGTGGTGCTTTTGGTCAGTTTTTATGTCAACTTCCAGAATTTTTTCGTCGTGGTTTTCATCTAAAACCCAGTTTTGCCTGGCGAGACACGCCCGAAATAAAGCAACTGGGTGAAATATTATTTCCAGCGATTGTAGGGACAACCATAGGCCAACTCATCACTTACGTAGATATGTTTTTCACCTCCTTGCTCCCCGTTGGTGGGTGGACGGCTGTCACGTTAAGCAATAGGCTCCTGCAACTCCCCATTGGCGTTTTACAAACAGCCCTATTGGTGCCCATTTTCCCTCGTTTTACCCGGTGTGTCACCGATCAAGACTGGGAGGAACTCCGCCGTTTATTTAAACTCGGGGTGATCAGTCTTTGGTTCATTAGCATTCCGATGTTAGTGATTCTGCTGATGTACGGGGAAAACGCCATCCGAATTATCTTTCAGCACGGTGAGTTTACCGCGGATGCCACCCAAATGGTGACATTGGCCTTGGTATTTCAGGCATTTCAAATGCTTCCCTATTTTGCAAGAGACACTCTGACCCGGGTTTTTTACGCCTTTGGTGATGCGAAAACCCCACTCACCGTTGGACTTATCGCCATTGGCTTGAAAGCACTATTAGACTGGTGGTTGATTGGCCCGTTTGGGGTGGGTGGTATTACTCTTGCCACAACCCTCATCACAACCATTAATATGCTGATTTTATCTCTGATGATGAGAAAGCACTTTGCACACCTGAAAATGTACCAGTTGCTGCCAGCGTTTGGAAAGCTTCTGGTGGCCGGCGCTCTAATGGGTGGATGCGTTTTAGTCTTGCAACAAGTTGAGACAACTCTGTTTGGGTTAACACTCAACGCCAAACTACCCATTTGGCAAGAGATTGGAATCCTAACCCTCAATTCACTGCTCAGCGTGGGAGCCTATCTGGCAGGGTGCATGCTACTGCAAATCCCTGAAGCCAGCTATCTCTTTGAACGTTTACCTTTCAATCGAAGCCGGCAAAAAGGGGACTAGTGCCAGTCTTTGACCGGCTTTTTCTGCAACCAGTACCAAAAGCGGCGCAGCGTGCTCTGCATAACGTAACGTGCCACGGTTGGGTTTTCTTTCAAGCGACGCATCGAATACGCATACCACTGCTGACCAAACGGCACATAAACTCTCAACTGATGGCCACCGCCCAGTATAATTTGCCGCAGTTGGGGATCAACCCCAAGCAGCATCTGAAACTCATACCGATCGCAGGGAACCTGATACAGGTCTATCAATCGCTGCGCTTCCCAGACCAAGCGTTCATCGTGGGTAGCAATACCCACATAAGCCTTATGCTTAATCATTTCCTCAAGAACAAGAGCATAGTTTCGGTTCACCAATTCTCTGTCTTTAAAAGCCAAAGAGCGGGGCTCAACGTATATTCCTTTGCACAGCCTAAAATGGCCAGCGCGTTCATCAATTAAATGACGAACATCACCCAAAGTTCGGCGGAGATAAGCCTGCAGAACTATTCCCACTTGCTTACTGTCTTGGCGAAGCCTGAGATAAATGGCAATCGTATCACTCGTACAAGCAGAATCTTCCATATCAATACGGACAAAGTTGTTTGTTTCTTCCGCAGCAGTCACAACTCGTTTCATCAGGCGGTAGCATAGCTCTTTATCCAGCAGCAAACCCATTTGAGACAGTTTTATTGAAACATTGGCCTGAAGTTTATGCTCTTGAATCACCTTGAGGATATGCACATAAGCCTCAGCGGCCTGTTCTGCCTCACTGGGCTGGTGGATAAACTCACCCAATAGATCGATGGTGGCCAGCATGCCGTCTTGATTCAGTTCTTTGACGACCTCAATCACATCATCAATGGTTTCTCCAGCAACATAGTTACTGGCCACCTGGTGCACAATGGATTTGGGCACCAGGGGCAGTAATGTCACCAGCAATTGATCGAAAAAGCTCAACAGGGAACCCCTAAGACTCGCCCACTATGATACGCCCACCAGGGGATTGGTGAAGCGTTCGACAGGTGTTCTGGCAGAACCTGGACCATTGGCAGGGCGAATATTCAGCTCGTCTTGAGCAATGATCATTCGGTGAATTTGACTCGTTCCTTCATACAAATTCAGCACGCGAGCGTCACGGTAATAACGGGCCGCAGGGTACTCTTCGGAGAACCCATAGCCCCCAAAAATTTGAACTGCATTGTAGCTAGCCTTAATCGCTGCTTCAGCACAAAACAGTTTAGCCAGTGAGGTCTCACGCGTATTGCGAATCCCCTGGTTTTTACGGTGCGCCGCCCGCAATACCAAAAGCCGGCCGGCCTCACACTCAGTGGCCATTTCAGCAATCATTTGCTGAATCATCTGGAATTCGCCAATTTTCTGACCAAAGGCTTGCCGTTCCATTGCGTACTTTGTAGAGATATCCACACAGCCTTGTGAAACACCCACGGCGCCCGCTGCAACACTAAATCGCCCTTGATCCAGACAGAACATAGCCACTTTAAAGCCTTCGCCGAAGCCTGCTAGCATCTGATCCTTATGTACTCGGACGTTATCCAAGAAAAGCTCTGAGGTGTCTGAAGATTTCAGACCCAACTTATGTTTCATCTGACGGGCAGTGAACCCTGGGGTATCGGTTTCGACTAAGAAAGCACAAATTCCTTTATGGCCTTTGGATTTATCGGCTTGTGCAATCACAATAGCAACATTGGCAATACTGCCGTTGGAAATCCAGGTTTTTTGTCCGTTCAAAACCCAGTAATCACCGTCTTGCACAGCAGTTGTTTGCTGATTAGCTGCATCACTACCAGCATTAGGCTCTGTCAAACCAAAACAACCAATCAGCTCGCCGGTTGCCATCTTGGGGAGGTATTTTTGTTTTTGGGCTTCTGTCCCAAATTTAAGAATGGGCAGTTCGACCAAGGAAATTTGCACCGAGAATAGCGTCCGTGTCGAGGAGCACACCCGGGCAATTTCTTCGGTCATCAGCGCATAAGCAATGTAATCAATTTCTTGCCCCCCGTATTGTGAGGGCAGAACAGCGCTAAAAAAGCCTTGCTCCCCAATTTTTTTGAGCAGATCAAAATCAAACTGTGCATTACGGTCATTTTCCTCAACCCGAGGCGCAATTTCTTTATCCGCAAATTCCTTGGCCCAGAGCCAGACTTCGCGTTGTTCTGGGGTTAAATCAAAATCCATGGCCTCTTGACCCTTTCTCAACTATTCCAACGTTAAAGCATTATAAGCAATCTACAGCCCTTGAACAATGCGGCAAAGCATAAGAGCAATTTGGTTGTGTGCTCGACTCGGAATTTTAAATCCCCCATCTGTCCGAGGTCATTGCTTTCAACAACCAGTATCTTAATTAAAAGAGAGAGACTCTTCAGGGGTTGTTTTTCGGCGTAAGCGGTATTTGATTCACTTTTTTCAGACATAATCAGACTTAAGTGGTGCCCAGGGCTAAGAGGTGTATTCGTAACGATGTCCAAACTACGCAATGATAGCTATTACAACACTCAAGAAACCGAGATAAAAGATATCTCAACCATTGCCGGACTTGGCCTTGGCGTTTTTGTTGTTTTGACAGCGTTAATCTATTGTCAGGCCCCCTTAGAAACCATACTAAGACCAGATGCACTACTCATAGTCTTTGGGGGCACCTTTGCAGCCACCTTGGTTAGCCACTCATGGCCACAAGTACTTAATGCTGTGGCTGCACTCAGGCGCTGTTTCTACATAGAACGTTACGATACCATTGCAACAGTCGACTATCTCACAGACACCGCTATGTATGTTCGCAGTAATGGCATTTTGGCCTTACAAAATATCTTGTACCAAATCGATATTCCCTTCCTCCGCAAGGGGGTCCAACTCCTTATCGATAACAGAACGGAAGCCTTTACACATCACAGTCTAGCAACAGACATTGAGGTTTCATACCGCCAAGACATGGATGAAGCGCGGATTTTTGAAGCGGCTGGAGGCTTTGCTCCTACCATGGGCTTGATTGGTGCAGTAATTGGACTCATTCATACAACCACGTTATTTCAAAACCCAGCACAATTAGGCAACGGTGTGGCCAGTGCCTTCAGCGCCACACTCTACGGGGTCGCACTATCCAATTTATTTCTGCTCCCCTTGGCCGGTAAATTGCGTCAAGGTGCTCGCGAACGATGGTTTCAAAAAACTCTGCTACTTGAGGGGATCATCAGTATTCAATCGGGAGATCATCCGATGATTACGGAAGAGAAGCTCTGTGCCTTTATTCAAGAAATTCCCCGAGAAATCACTCGACCTGCAATTTCCAACACCAGTGAAAATTATCTTATTGATCATGCTCTTGAGCACAATGACACCTATTTTGATCATGATGATAACAACGACCACTCCAAAGAGCTGGCGCTCTCACATAGTGGAGTCAGTCGCGGTATCAATCTAAATCTTCTTCAATAATTTTAATGATTGAGCCTAGCAGGAGTTTTATTGGCGTGTCTACAAAACCCTTATTTTACAGAACCAGCGAGCTTGGTGCCAATAGAGCTCCAAGCAAAGCCCAATCTAACGACGCCATGGCTACAGACTCACTCTACAATCGTCATGGCTCAAAGCACAGTGCAGCAATGTTAAAACGTTTGGAAGTCATTGAGCAAGATTTAAGCCAACACGCGACCTATACTGGAAAATCCCGTTGGATGATTCCTTATGCGGATATGGTGACAGTATTGCTCGGGTTTTTCATTGTTTTGTACGCCCTGCAAAGCCCGCTCAATAGCCCTATATCAACTCGAATATCTGAGCCTGCTTCACCCAAAACACCTTCATCAAAATTTTCTATCTCTAACACTTCCTCAGAATTAAATTCCCTAAAAAAAGCCCTGCAGGGATCAGCGCTCAGCAATCAAGACATCGCTTTTCGAGAAGAACATCGCGGTTTGGTGATTACCTTAAAAAATCAAATCCTATTTCCCTCAGGTTCTGCGGCCTTAACACCCGCTGCCAAAGAAACACTGAACAAACTTGCTGAAGTGTTAAAGAAAACACATCAACCTATTCGAGTTGAAGGTCAC
>CAZZIY010000148.1:0-5562 GCA_964654525.1 uncultured Vampirovibrionales bacterium
TGGCCTTGTTGTTTAAGGATGCCAATTGGAAGTTTGATCAGCAGGGCGGATGCCAGAGTACGGCAGGTCGCTATTACACCGCTTCTCAGATCGCAACAAATTCTGCCAACTATACGACAGGGTTTACTTACTGGTCTGCAGCCAATGCCTTGGTTGGTAGTGGAGCACGGGATGTGTATTAGACGGCTATTTGAGGCCTTAAAATATGGTTCTTTAAACCATTCTCAAGGCTCAGCCCTGGCTATTACAGTGGTTGTCTTTACAGTATTGCTTGGGTTTTTAGGGGTTTCCGTCTATACCGGCCTCAATTCCTTTTTACAGAATGAGTTGCAGAAAACCACCTCTTCTGTCGCCATGGCGGGTGCATCGGCCATGTATGACGATCTCACCTCCAATGTAAACCCGGCCCCTGCCCGCAATAACACTGCAGCGGTGACGGCAACGACCAATTTGTTTAATTACATTGTGACAAATTCACCCCCGCTCACTGCGTATGGGGCGGCCATTCAAAACCCGGGTGTGGGCGGGCTGATTCAGGCAGATGGTTCAGTCGAAGTAGCATCTCGCTTGTCTCTATCCACCCCGTTTTTTGCTCCCCTGGGGATCAATAATATTTCGGTCGATGCCCGTTCCCGGGCACTGCCGGTAAAAATGCAGTTTGGAGATGGGACGGCTGCCAAAGCGCCAGTCGAAATTGATCCCAAAGGTATCAATACAACACTGTCTAACGGGACGGCGATGATGCAGTATTTTGATCTACCGTATCCCGTAATCGACGGCCCTGGGGTGGATTTGATGGTGAAGAGTGCGCTGAATCCTGCCAATGGCAATAATGTGCACGGGGTGATTATAGAAGGCTGCTCAGGATTCGGTCCTACGGCGAATTGCTATGATTTGACCGAGGCCGTGCGTTTTCCCAACAACCAAGGGGTGCTCATCAAGCAAAACATCAAGGGGGTGGGGGCTGCTACACAAGATCGATGGGTGGCCTACGGACAAACCATGTACATTGACATGGGCGCGGTGAATTCTTTAACCAATTTTTCATACAACCGGGGCGTGACTCATATTACTGGGCTGCGAATCATTGATGACGGGATTCCAGATCAGGTCGATCCGACCTCGGCCACGCGTTTTTTGGAAGTGCAGGCCACCCCGCCCACCACAGTGATTTCTCAAATTGAAGCCTATCACTTTGCAGTAGCCTGCCCGCCGGTACCCAATGGTTGTGCACCTCCGGCCTCATCTCTGTATAATGGGGCAACGAGTTTACGCTTGCCGAACAACTCGGGTCCCCTATTTGCGCCCAATAATTCAGATCATTTTCGAGCAATGCCCTAGGATAGCCTTACATTTTGTTTAAAACGATGTTTTATCGATTGCCAGGCCAGGCTTTACTGGAAATGGCTTTGGTATTACCAGTTATTTTGTTGATTTTGCTGGCCACATTTGCTGTGGGCGGGTTGATGTACGAAGGCGCTCGGGTTTCCAGTGCGATGGAAGAGCCGACTAAAGATAAATGGCGTCTGAGTAATACCCCCGATGCCAGTGCAACGTGGACACTGACACAAACGATGATCACCAGTTACACAGGGGTCCCGCTCTTGGGGCTATCTTCTGGGAGTCTCGATAGTTTGAGTTTGTCTCTGGTGGATCACCAAACCGCAGTATTGGTTGGTCATAAGACGGTGTCTTGGCCGCTGCTCCCCCCGTTTCAGTTTGACGTGGTCTCTGGGGTGACCAGCGCTGTGCTAAACAGCAACACTGGATTTGATTATGCTCCCTATGGACCCTCCCCGCAAACGGGGACTCCCAGCCTCTATTGGTCTTCACCTGCATTGCTACCTGGGTATTACGGTCTGGACGGGGCAAGTCTTCCGGATACGTTGGCGTTGAACACTGTGGATTGTGCGGTGAATTCGGTGAGTTTTAATATTGCGATGCTCAGTAGTTTCTGGCAAAGCCAGTATCCATTGTACACCACGCCTCAAGTCAGTGTTCCCTCTCCTGCGGTGCTGCCAGCGGCCGGGGCGATTGATAATCCTAGCTTGGGGAGTATTGCCCTACCCATGAGTCCCAGTCTTTCTGGGTGGCTCCCCGGACTGACCTCATCCAGTGCGGCCTGCAATTCCCCCGCATCGATCGCACAATTCCAAAGTCAATGTGCTCTAGAAGGTTTCCCGGCCGGCCCTGCCGCAATAGATTGTACCCGTGCCAAGCGAGATCTTTGCTCCAGCGCCTATGTTCTCTCGTTTTTAAACGCAAAATTGCAGACCACCCGGACGCTGAAGGGTTGTACCCCTACGGCCACCTCGCCCGTGATTGATTCGACAGAAACAATGTTTGTGACCAGTGGGTGGGCGTATTAAATGCGAGTTCGAAATGCATACGCAGGTTCTGTACTGATGATTACGCTGGTTGTTTTTGTCGTGCTGATTGGCTTTTTGGGAGTCGCTGTTTATTCCGGTTTGAATGCCTTTTTACAGGCTGAGCTGCAAAGGGTGACTTCTGCCGCGGTGATGTTGGGGGCATCTTCTTTATACGATGACACCCATGCTGCTTCCAATGCCCCACAAGTGAATACGGCACAGGCTTTAAGTGCAACAACACAAACATTTATCAATATTGTGGGACAATCTCGTCCGTTAACTGGGTACTCGGCGACTGCAGACACCCCTGTTTACGACCCTGCAGACGATCGAATCCACGTGCAAAGTCGCCTACAGGTGCCAACCCCATTGTTTGTTCCTCTTGGAATAACACAGCTTACCATCGATGCCAGGGCGGATGCACGCTATGTGAAGATGGTGCTGGAAAATCCAGTAAATTTAAACACACAGACGGGGCCCTGGTTTCAAGAAATTACCTTGGATTACCCTGTGATTGACGGCCCAGGTGCGGATATTTACATTCGTCAACCGCCCACCTCTGCGGGTGGATTTCATGGCCTTATTTTTGAGGCTTGTAGCGCTACTCGGTGTTACGACATTACCCGAGCCGTCCGTTTTGAGAACAACCAAGGTCTGGCGCTCGATGTGGTGTTCGACAATCCGCCTGCGACACCCCATAATCAACGACGGGTGGCTTATGCTGGTGGGTATTATATCGATCTCAATGCGGTGAATGCCGCCCGTGGATACAATATCAATAAGCCTGTGCAATTTGATGTGCTGAAGGCAACCAAGCTGCGCATTATCGATGACGGGATCTTCGATCAGTACAATCCAACCACAGGCCGTCGTTCTTTGGAGCTTCAGCCCTCTAGTACTCAGGTCAGCCGGATTGAGGTGTATCATCAGGCGGTAGTATGCCCGTCCAGTGGACCGTGCCCGATACCAGCTGGTTCTGTATTTAAACCCGCTGGGTATTAAGATCGATTTTTATTGACACTGGCCTTACTCCTTTCTTAAGATCGCAATAAGTCTTCTCGTGTCGGAGTGGCGGAATTGGTATACGCGCACGTTTGAGGGGCGTGTGGAGCAATCCATAGGGGTTCAAGTCCCCTCTCCGACACCATCTTTTTTAGGAGAGTAAAAGCCGATTAGAACCTTGACGTTTACGTTAGGGTGCGTTATTCTGACGGTAGAACGTTAGATGGCCCTTTGCCGTTTAGCTCTAGCTCATTCAACGTTATCTTGATCTTGTGTCTTTCTTTTTTCGTCACTAGCCCCCGTCAGGAGACGATTCTGTCTTATGGTGATTGATATGAATGCTGTAGCCGATGAGCTGCTAACCATTGGTGCGCTGGCAAACCAGTGCGGAGTGACTGTTCGTACGCTTCGCTACTACGAGGAAATGGACCTAATAGGACCCGTCAAACGAAGCAGCGGCAAGTACAGACTTTACAATCAACGATCGCTAAAACGGGTGAACGCAATTTTGGCGCTTCAGGCACTTAACTATACATTAGAGGACATTGTGATTACCTTAGGGCCATATTCCCAAGGGGCCAATTACTCCAAAGCGGACCGAATTCTAGCCACGCGAACATCCTTGATTCAGCAAAAAGACGCGATTGACGGGAAGCTTCGTTCTCTAAAACTCCTTAAAAAAGATATTGAAACCCGACTTCAGGTGATTGAAGGCATCTGTGAACTCTGCCTGACGGATAAACCGGAAGATAATTGCCGTGATAGTTGTGAATACCGTGACGTTCATCTTACCTAATAAAGGAAATTCTGCGAATGAGTACCAGCCTGGAAGCGCTGACAAACCAAGAGTATAAATACGGATTTGTCACCGATGTTGAATCAGATGTGCTTCCCAAAGGCCTGTCTGAAGAGACGGTGCGGCAAATTTCGGCCAAAAAAAATGAGCCCGAATTTATGCTCGCCTTTCGGCTGAATGCTTTTCGCCACTGGCAAAAAATGACAGAGCCGGATTGGGCCCATGTTCACTATCCCGCGATTAATTATCAAGACATTAGCTACTATGCTGCCCCCAAAAAGCCAGAAGCCAAAAAGGCCAGCTTAGATGAGGTGGATCCTGAACTTTTGGCCACGTTCGATAAGCTGGGTATCCCTTTATCAGAACAAAAACGCCTCTCTGGGGTGGCGGTTGACGCGGTTTTTGACAGCGTTTCGGTTGCGACCACCTTTAAAAAAGACCTTCTCAAGCACGGGGTTATTTTCTGCTCTTTCTCAGAAGCCTTGCAGGAATACCCGGATCTGGTTCAGCAATACCTGGGCTCCGTTGTCCCGGTGACTGATAATTATTTCTCTGCCCTCAATTCGGCGGTGTTTTCGGATGGTTCCTTTGTATACATCCCCAAAAATACGATTTGTCCGATGGAGCTTTCCACGTATTTTCGGATTAATACACAGGATTCCGGCCAATTTGAGCGCACACTGATTATTTGCGAAAGTGACAGTAAGGTGAGCTACCTGGAAGGCTGTACGGCCCCTAAATTTGATACCAACCAACTCCATGCGGCTGTTGTCGAGCTGGTGGCAATGGACCGGGCGGAAATCAAATACTCAACTGTCCAAAACTGGTTTGCAGGAGACCCCAAGACTGGAAAAGGCGGTATTTACAACTTTGTCACCAAGCGAGGCAAGTGCCAGGGCGAGTCGTCACGAATTTCCTGGACTCAGGTGGAAACCGGATCCGCTATCACCTGGAAATATCCCAGTTGTATCCTGGTGGGCGATCATTCTGTCGGTGAATTCTACTCTGTGGCGCTGACCAATCACCTCCAGCAGGCAGATACCGGGACCAAGATGGTTCATATCGGCAAAAATACACGCAGTCGAATCATTTCTAAAGGCATCTCTGCGGGAAAATCCTCCAATAGTTACCGCGGACAAGTGAGCATGAAGAAATCTGCCGTGGGTGCTAGAAATTATACCCAGTGTGACTCGATGCTAATTGGCAGTGCTTGTAGCGCCAATACTTTCCCCTATGTCGATGTCCAAAATTCATCGGCTCGGGTCGAGCATGAGGCATCCACGTCGAAAATCAGTGAAGAGCAATTGTTCTACTTCCAGCAACGTGGCATTGGTACAGAAGAAGCCGTTTCTGCCATTATCAACGGCTTCTGTAAAGAAGTATTCAGCGAGTTGC
>CAZZIY010000149.1:0-5544 GCA_964654525.1 uncultured Vampirovibrionales bacterium
TGCCAGAAAATGATTTTTAGAGTAAAGCCCCGTAAAGGGGTCTCTGTTGAGACGCACCTGCAAATTATCGATTTCAGACTTTAAGTCCTCAATCACCACACGCATCATTGATGATTTGGGTGCAAAGGCTGCTTGTGCTTCTGTTTTTAAGTGGAGTGATTCAGAAAATTCTCGTTTTTTCTGAACATAGGCCGCCTCGTTGGAAACCGCTCGTGCTAAATCTCTGCCAGTGCTAGCAAACCAGTGCTGTGTATAAAGATAGAGACTGTCAATACTCAGCCAGAACAAAAAAGCCACTGTATAGCGCCAGTCGATCACTCCGGGGAAGATTAAATCATAACGACGCGCTGCCAGTCCTTCCAGCAGAGGAATAGTGGCAAATTGCCGCGTGACGATAAAACAAAAATTGGCCGCTGGACAGACAGGGAACCAAATCTTGGCACTGATGGGGAGCACCCATTCTGTCAGTTTTGTCAGCAGATGGGCTGGGACTAAAAACAAGGCCAAAACAATATCACACAGCGATAGAAACCAGCCAAAAGAGTTAAAAAACCACTGGGTTTCTTCGGTTCCAGGTTCATAAAGATGGGTTAAAAAGCGGAGTACCAGCAAAAGGTAAACCAGATACAAACCTGTTCGAAATAAGCAGCCTGGAGACATCGTCTGTGAGTTCGATCCTTCTCTAGAAAATTATCTGTAGAATAATGGGTATCATATCATTTTTGATTTTTATCAGAATGTATATTACAGGAAGGCTTTATGGCAGTTTCAATTCAATCCATCACCCTTTTAATCCCCGTCTATAATGAAGTGGCCTTTCTGGAAAAACTCCTCGCCAAAGTGGATGCTGTCGATTTTTGCGGTCTGCAAAAAGAGGTGATTTTGATTGATGATGGTTCTACGGATGGAACCCGCGATATCTTACACCGCATTGATGCTGAAAACAGGCCCGGTTACAAGATTTTATTTCATGCTCATAACCAAGGCAAAGGAGCAGCCCTAAGAACAGGGATTGGCCATGCCGAAGGCGATATTATCGCAATACAAGATGCTGACTTAGAGTACGATCCCAAAGACTACCCCCCACTTTTACAGTTGATTATTGATGGGAACGCCGATGTCGTCTATGGGTCTCGGCTTTCTGGTGGTGCGTCCAGTCGTGCTTTCAACATCCTGCACTATTTTGGAAACAAGGCACTTACTTTTATTACCAATATCCTCTACAACACGACGCTTACCGATATGGAGACGTGCTACAAAGCCTTTCGCCGTGACGTACTGAAAGGCATTACCATTCGTTCCAACCGGTTTGACTTTGAGCCCGAGATTACCGCCAAGGTGCTAAAAAGAGGTGCCAAACTCTACGAAGCCCCAATCAGTTATTTTGGTCGTGACTTCCACGAGGGCAAAAAAATCACCTGGGTCGATGGATTCTCGGCTATTGCCGCCTTGATTCGTTTTCGCTTTACAGACTAATTCAAAACAGATTACGGTTTTTGCTGTCTGGCCGTAAACTGGTCTAAATCAGGAGTTCCTTGATTGGTGTGGACTAAATACCGCATCACCGTGAGCATCCCCTGAGATGAAGAAACTTCCAGAGCATTGGGGATCCCCTGTTTATTGAGTTGTCGCTGTTTCCTCTCAGCATTGTTCTGTTGATAGTATTCATATGTCTTGCCAAACGTGATCATGACGATTTCTCCCTCCAGTTTCTGAGAACTCAATATCTGAGAACTAAGCTTTGTTAAACTACTAAAAAAATGCATTTAAAACCAGGACAGAAGATCCTATTCTGTGAGCACAGACAGTATGAAGTTGTATGTGAGTTCTTATGACCCCCCTCAAGCTTTATAAGCTGCTAAATGCCCGTGGAGAAACTGTTTTAAGCTCGATTCCGGGTCAATACGGTGGGCACCGCGGTCAGAGAATATACGGTCAACTGAATTGCCCTTCTGCTCTTCGGTGGATTCAAAAGGGTCATTACGTGAAACAACGAGTGTTTTTCCCCAATGAGCCAACTGCGCTGCAAGCGGGTTATCGACCTTGCGGGGTGTGTCTAAAATCGAAATATCAGGCCTGGAAAGCAAATCCCAAAGGGTTTGTCGAGGCAGGATTAAGAACCCTCGCCTTTGCTTGAGCCAACCCGATCTAAAGACGGTATTTTTGCGGTGCGCAACTGAGTAACCCCAGTGGAAATGGCTTGAGTTAAAGATTGGGGTGTGACGAAGTCGCCCAGATCAATTCTTTGTTTCTTCATCCGGTGAGGGTCAAACAAAAAGACGGCGGGCAGTTCATTCACCCCAAACAATTGAGCAATCGGGGCATTGTCTGCCTGCTCCATATCAATCATTACCCAGGTCAGCTCTTTGGGATACCGATCCAGATAAATTTGGTGCATCAATGGGGTTAAGCGCTGGCATGTGCTGCAAGTGTCCGAGTAAAACTCAATCAATAAGGGTGTTTTTGCCTGTTTAAATGCTGTTTGTATCGAGATGCCTTTATCAAAAGATGACGGGAGTTGGGATAAAGCAATCCAGTTGACTGTAAAGCCACTTAAAACGACAAAAGCCAAAATCACCAAGACAACCCAGATGCTTTTGTAAAAGGGGCGAGCTGTATTTTGAGCTGTTTTACGGTCGGACATATCACCCGGTATTATAGTGCAGGAGAAACAAAATCGCGAAAGGATTTCTTGCTTAAATTCCCGGAAGGGATGAGGCCAGAAAAGCTCACCGCAGTTTGAGCATCTCTTTCAAGGCGTTTCTGGGTGAGATACCGGTTTAACACCGCAGGAGAGATCCCTAAAAGGACCAGAGAGCTGAGCATTCCCCAGACATTTTGTTTGCGCCACAGGGCCAATGCCGCTTGTTTTTTCTCGGGCGCTTTGGCCAAAGTCCGCTCAATTGCTTCAAAAGTGGCCGGAACTTGTTTCCCGAGAAGTGCTTCAAACTTGGGCTGGAATACTCGCTTCATAATTTGTTTTGGGACAAAGAAGCAGAAAGCAAAACTGGCAAACTTCAGCACCCACTCTTTGTACTCATATTTATCTCTGGCCGCCTGCATCCAGCCGACATAGGCTGGAAGCCCCCAGAATAAAAGGGCATGAATATCTTTGAGTTTAGCAAACGAACCATTTTCGACCGTTAATTTATTAAAGAGTTGTGCCATTTTTCCGAGTGGTTTCCCCGAGGAAGCTCTTCCTCGAGTCAGGGCGATAGCAAGCAAAGCACCTAATATACCCAAACCCATACCAATACTGCCCTTTCGGTAAAATGCTTCTGCCGTCTTTTCAGGTGCATCGTCTTGTGTGTTTGCGTTACTGCCTGTTTTACCCGATTGGTGTGCTCCTTGAATCACATCCTTAAAATTGGTCTTCCCTGTCTTTTGCGCAGTGATAGCGTTACGAAAGAAAGGCATCGCCCACATCCAGGCAAACAAAACACTAAAAAGTGCATATGATTTGCCTAAATGAGACCAGCTCATCCCATGTGTGTTTGTCGCTGTCTTTTTATAAACTTGTTTGAGCAGAGCATCCAGCCCGTATCCGATCCCGAAAAAACCAAGCGTATTTCCTGTTTCACTCACCGCGACATCAAACATTTCTGTAGCGCTGCGGGCCAGGGCAATTCTTGGGGCGTTAATGCCAATTACTTCTTTTACAAAGATTTCGAGAGACGGGTTTCGCTCTAAGGCAGCAAAGCCTTTAGACAAAGCTTGGCTTACAGCATGTTCTGTTGGTGCTTTTAATGGAGCGACAGCAGGGTTCAACACAAGAAAATTCCTGAAAAAAATAAATTTACTTAACGTAGACGGTGCTTTAAATGGCATCCTTCCCGTAAAATAAAAAAGCGATAGAGAATAGTAAGAGAGTAACGCAGCAGCATAAAAGCTCCTCCATCAAAAAAGTTGCGCGTTTCCCCTCTTTCCACAACAGGATGTAACAATGACCATTAGTCTAGTTCGACTTTATCAAGCAAGAAACAAGCAAGCAAGTAACAAAAGCAACTTGTTTGTGGCGATACTCTTGCTAGTGGTTTCAACCATGTTGCCCCCTCTAATGGCGTTTGCCACAGCCATGCATCCACTAAGCCAACTTGATCTCGGGATAAGTGCCTACCAGGGTAGACATTGGCAAACCGCACTGCTGTATTTGCAGCAAGCCCTTCATCAAGACCGCAATAACCCCACTGTTCATTACTATTTAGGCAATACGTATGCCAAACTTTCCAAAGACAATGATGCCCGGCAAGAGTATCTCGCGGTGATTCGTCTCTCACCTGGGAGTACTGCTGCCAAATTATCTCAAATTGGTTTGTATCAATTATCAAACCCAGATAGTTCGGATAGAGCCCAGTTACTCAAAAGCGATAAAACGGAATTAGTAGATAAATCCCCTGAATCTATTGCAACAGAACCCTCCCAAGCCGATATACTGCCCGATGCTGACGATCCCCGAAAAGCGGATCGTTTTGGCTTCCCAGTTCAAACGCCCAATTTTCTTGATGAGACCATCGAAAACGGCCGGCAAGTCAGATGGTCCACCTTCAATAAAGCTATCACGCTATATATAGAGCCCGCACCTCAGGGTGTGAAAAATTTTCAACCCGCTTTTATCTCCAATGTAAAACAAGCAATGGCGGTCTGGTTTCAGGCACTGGATAACCGGTTTACGCTTAAATTGGTCTCAACACCAGAGCAAGCCATGATTCGCGTTAGTTGGGTCAATGGCATAGACACAGTGGGGCATAGTTCAGAGAAAGGGACGTCTTACACGGCTGGCTTAACCCTACCATCAATTCGTAATGACCGGCTAGAACATATGGATGTCAGGATTTCAACCTTTGATATTCTACAAAAACCCCAAACTCCGGCGATTATTTCTGCTGTCGCGGTTCATGAACTCGGACACGCACTGGGTATTCTCGGCCACAGTCGAAACCCAGCAGATATTATGTTTGCCCAACAAACCCCTCGAACCCAACTGTCCAAAGGGGATGTGAATACTATAAGAGCCCTTTATTCTGTGATGCCAGATGTAACAGATAAAACACGACCAGGACTTCCACAAAACACGAAGGTTATCGGCCAACGCATACAGACCAGTATAGATAAACAAAAGGCTTTGGCAGAAAACGGAGGCTCTAATTTAGATTGGCTAAATCTAGGCACGTTATATCTTAATCAAGCAAAATTTTTACGGCGTAAACAGGCACCACAGTTAGAAATTGATAGTTACCTTGATAAGGCGCTGGCTGCCAATAACGAGGCCATTAAACGAGAACCCAAAGATTCTATTGCTTTTTTCAACCAAAGTCTTATCTGGACCGAGAAGCAAAAACTCACGCAGGCTCTGGGAACAATCGAACAGGCGATCAAACTCAATCCCGATGACGGTCGGTTTTATCAACAAAAAGCCACTCTTTTGGTGAATCTTGGTAAAAAAGCGGAGGCCACATCAGCCGTGAATGAATGGCTCATAAGAGACCCTTCTGCGCGTTCCTCATCAGACTTACAAGAATTACAACAAAGGCTTCAAAGACTCTA
>CAZZIY010000150.1:0-5503 GCA_964654525.1 uncultured Vampirovibrionales bacterium
TAATGCTGTACGCATGCTTTCTGGAGATGCATGAGAGCTAGAACTGGAGGAAATACTGTAGACCAATGATGCAATAAACCCAGAAATGATTAAAATGACCGTAGAGGTCACACCAATATTAATAAACACTGCCATCGTTTTACTGAAGTGCAGCACGATTTTTTGCCAGGTTTTGCGACTAAAATAATACAATAGAGATGCTTCCGTATGGTCCGTATGGATATACTGGGGTTTCTATATCAATAGATAAATACCTAATCAACCGCGGGCAGTCTAACAGAATGAAAACACGTAACTCTCATATCTCTTGTATATATAATAGCCGATCTTTCTGTTTTTTTTCTAGCCTTCTTACCAACAAGGCGATGACACTTGCCGTTCCGTCTTTTTCTGTATTGTTGATTTCTACCTTTATATGCGGTTTCAATGTCTCTACCTCCTGGTTCTTTGCGTCTTGCTGGGCAGATGATGCCCAAGATGCGGCTACGACAAGTACTATCAACTGGTCCGAATGGCAAGAACCTTCTATTCCTAGGCTAAAGCCACTGCTCCCTATCAAAAAAGAAAACCCCAAAAAGCAGTTTAAGTACAATCCTGTTCAGCCCGGGCCTGCCACAGGTCTTTCCGTCGATTCCAGCACCACCACCCAACGCCTCCCTCAAGATGTGGAGATCCCGGAAAAACGCCCCTGGTGGAAATCCTTTGGCAAAAGAAAAGGGCCCGATCCCAAAACCTTTGTCAACCCAGCCCCGGTGGTTTTGGACGTTGGCCCGCGTGAAACAGCACCAAAGAGCAACCCTATGGTTCGTGTGCCCGTTCCACTGGCGGTCACTGCTAAAAGCACCCTGGCTCCCGGGATTTATCTCGGTCAGATTTCCCGTCAAGACGGCAACACACTCCTTCGCCTTTTGCATCAAAACCAGATGAGTCTTGAGCTTCAGCTCCATCAAATCCAAGACAGTCCTGCCAGCCCCCTTGAGCCTGTTAACAAGAAAAAACCCTCCGGGCTTGATCCTCGTGTGGAAGTGAACCTCTCTGACGATGCCTCGCAAGCCGTTTTTCTCTTAAAAGACGGGGATAGTCAGTACCAAAGCGATCCACTACCCACTCGGGTAGAGACACGGCCGTCACTGCCTTATTAAGCAGTGTTTTTTGACTTCGTGTACATGTAACAATTTCACGACTGGCCGTGATGTTACAAGATTTTTTCTGGAAAATCCATCTGTTTTCGCTAGAATACAAACTGCGCCATATTATTTAGACGCGATGTCTTCATTATTTTCTTCCTTCGGCAATCAGAAAGGACCTTTTCCCATGACCGCAGCCCGTGCCTCCAGCGCCCCTACAGGCAACAAGCCTTCTCGAAGTGTCGCTGATATCCTGCATGAAGCCAAAGATAAAAACGTGAAACTCGTTCGACTCCAGTTTGTCGACATTCACGGGCACCCCAAAAATATGTCCATCCATGCCGGACAACTGGATAAAGCGCTCAATAACGAAATTATGCTGGATGGTTCATCCATTGCTGGCTTTCGCACCATCGAAACCTCTGATATGTTCTTTTATCCAGACCCAAATACCTTTCGGGTATTGCCCTGGCTGGAAGGTGACCGAGCTGTTGCTCAAATCACTTGTGATATTTACAACCCAGACGGCACTCCTTTTGAGGGCTGCCCGCGTAATAACTTAAAACGGGTCTTAACCGAAGCGCAAAAACTCGGTTACGTTTACCACGTGGGTCCTGAGCTTGAATTCTTCCTCTTTGAGCAAGAAGCGGATGGGTCTGTCTCCAGCCGAACCCATGATACGGGTGGTTATTATGATATGGCCCCAACAGATCGTGGAGAGCTGGTTCGTGGGGAAATTGTGGACACGTTGGAAAAACTCGGCTTTGAGATTGAAGCCGACCACCATGAAGTGGCCAACGGTCAGCACGAGATTGACTTTAAATACTCTGACGCCTTGTCTCAGGCAGACAATGTGACCACGGTGAAAATCATTACCCGTAAAATTGCCGCCAAGTACGGCCTGCATGCCACATTTATGCCAAAGCCCGTTTTTGGTGTGAATGGTTCTGGCATGCACTGCAATCAGTCTTTGGCTTCTTTAGAAGGCAACAACGCCTTCTTTGAAGAAAAGGGTGATTACCAACTCAGCCAAGCCGCTCTATGGTTTATTGGCGGTCTGCTAAAAAACGTCCGCGGGATTACGGCTGTGTGTAACCCTCTGGTAAACAGCTACAAGCGACTGGTACCTGGCTATGAAGCCCCGGTCTATGTGGCATGGTCTGCTGCCAACCGCAGTGCGCTCCTTCGTGTGCCGGCCAAGCGTGGTAAGGCAACCCGGGTAGAACTTCGTTCTCCCGATCCTGCTGCCAACCCTTATCTGGCCTTTGCTGTGATGTTGCTAGCCGGACTGGACGGGGTGAAAAACAAAATTGATCCCCCTGCGCCCAACACCTCCAACATTTACCAGCTCTCAGAAGTTGAGCGCCGGGATATGAACATTGATGCACTGCCTGGCAGTCTTTACGAAGCCTTAGAAGCCTTTAAAGACAGTAAGGTCGCCCGAGAAGCACTCGGAGAGCATATTTATAGCGAATTCTTAAAAGCCAAGAAAATCGAGTGGGATCACTACCGCATCGATGTCACCCCTTGGGAAATTGAGCGCTATATCAACCGCTACTAGAATCGACTTTTTTAAGGTCCGTTACAGGTGTTTCAGGCCGGGTTGACCGTCCATATAATCTTGTAACAAGTGCATTGCCGCAACTTGATCGACCAGCCCTTGTGCCCGAACCTTCGGACGCGAGGGCTGTATTCCTTGTTCACGCAACCGCTGCTTGGCAATGACAGAGGTCAATCGTTCATCGAGATAAATCAATTGACACCCGGTTTCAAGAGCCAAATAGTCGGCTACTTCTCGTACCCATTCTGCTTGACTGCCCTCTACCCCCTTTAGATGAACTGGCAGACCTATAATGAGGGTTTTAATGCTGTATTTTTCAACCAAGGCTTGTATGATAGGGGCCAATTGTTCTGGACTACGAAATGACACCGTATCCAAGCCCACAGGAAAATGACCCGTTGGGTCACTCACGGCCAAACCCACCCGTTTTTTGCCTAAATCCAGGGCCAACAATCTTTCAGGATAATCATTCAATCGACCAACCATCCAGTAGTTGCTCTATGGCAGGGGTGAGCAGCGCCTGCTCTTCTTCTGTCGCCTTTTGTTTGCGGCGTAACAGATACTCTTCCACACAACGACGGCCAAACTGTTGGACAAACCCGGTTTTCAGTACCGCATCTTCTTGTTCTGCGGGGTATTCGATCAATTTCATTACCTCTGTGGCAGCAAGGCCGGCAAAGGTTTTGGATTCCTGGCAATTTAGCAACACCACAGCATCGGCCAATCGCTGGACAAAGAGTGTTTTCCAATCCGTGGTAAATAACCCTTTAACCAGACTGAAGGCACAGAGATCCATGCAGCGGGTAAATTCGGTCTGATCAAATATAACGCCTGTACCGCTGTTTTGCTGTGCACTGGCGAATAAACGAACCAAAACGCCGTCCACTTCTGCCAAAACTTGGGTCACAACAGGATGATCCCCTTCTTCCAAAAACCAGGTTTGAAAATCTGGGTGGTGATAAAGGTTCGCGCTTAATTCCACCCAGGCAGGGTTTGCGGCTTCTCGTGAGGGGGTTTCAAAATCAATCGACTCACGAGGATCAAGCCAAAGATCGCCCAAAAGCACCTTCCAGCAAGAGTATTCGTAGGGGATTCGTAACCCGTTTTGTCGGTTTAAATCTTCACAACGAGCAAGTTTAGCGGCGCAGTAGGTGCCAGTGGCTTCAAATTTACTGGATTCTTCATGAAATTTTTCGGCAATTTTGGCAAAATCTGCTTCTGTCAGCTGATAAAAGCCAAAACAGTCAATGATACCGTGCATATCATTAATGGCCACACTCATCATCACCACATCCCCGTTGGCACGCTTGCGGCTAAAAATAAGGCCCTGATTCCCAATCCCATCACTAAGCGTGACGTAGCACTTGTCCACGACAGAATCCTCGACCAATTCGTGCAATTGTTTGGTCTCTTTGCGGTAACTGTCCATCGCATCATCGCGGTAAATGCCCGCAATGCGAAGTTCATTCACCGCCCTTCGCAGCGTCCTATGAAGCGTCTCTTCGGCTTCTGGGTCAGCGGCTTGCAAACAACGTCCGAAGTCGTACAAAAATAGTGCAGCCCGTTTCGTTCGGATTTGGCTAATATTGCGCAAAATCAGTTCTTGAATCGGCCTCGGGGGATCGGCCCACATCGTCGGGATATAGATATTCAACAGGTGATCCGGTTCATAATCGGCATGGAGGGATTGAATTAAATTCAGTTGCTCATCGACGGGGAGCGAAAAAATAAAGTCAATAAAATCAATCAGGGCTTCAGGGTTGCGCGAAGCCACCTCCAGCATTCTCTCGGTTTCTCGGTTAATCAGCCCTTGGGGATCGTGCAAATATTCCAGGTAGAGATCGGGATCGCTCTGATCCCCTAAGTGTCTAAGAACCAGATTGGCCGCATCTTTCACCTCATCGCGGGTGTCGATACTGCGAATCAGTTCCCACAGCGGATCGTGTAAATGTTCAATCGATCCGATTTCCATCAACAACTCACTCACCACTTGCATGAGCCGCTGCGAGCTATGGGCACGTTGGAGTTCTTTTAATAGAATTTCCAGGACTGTTTTTTGATCTTCAATTGCCCGCAAGCGCTTGATTTGCTTGGCTTTGTCCTGTTTTGAGGGAGTCTCCACAGTCGCCAAAAATTCAATCACCGCAAGCACTTCACTGCGGATAAACAATTTAGACGGGGGTGGAGAGGGCGGCTGGTTCATACTAAGATTGTATTACAGATATGGACAATCGATGGACATGAGCGATGGACATTTTGATTCATGCCGTTCAGCCCGGCAGTATAGCCGAAGCCCTTAACCTGGTCCCCGGGGACCAGATTATTGAGCTGAACGCGCGTCGGGATCTCGAAGACCTCTTTGATTATCAGTTTGAGGTGCTGGGCACTGAGACTGTGTCTCTGTGGGTAAAACACGTCAACGGAGAAGAAACCGTCTTTGATATTGAGAAAGAGCCGGATGAAGATCTCGGTCTTCACTTTCAGTCCCCCCTGTTTACCCCGATCAAAACCTGTAATAATGCATGTCCGTTTTGTTTTATTGATCAGCAGCCCGAAGGACTCAGAGCCTCTCTGTATGTGAAAGATGATGATTACCGTCTTTCATACTTTCATAATACTTACATCACATTAACCAACCTAACCCCACACGACAGAAAGCGAATTGAACAGATTAGACCGGGCCCCTTATACGTATCCGTGCATGCGACTCGTCCAGAAGTACGAGAACGCCTGCTGCACAACCAAAAGCAGGCCGGTCATATTATCAAAGAGCTGTCCTGGCTAAAATCGTTGGATATTCCTTTCCACTGCCAAG
>CAZZIY010000151.1:0-5434 GCA_964654525.1 uncultured Vampirovibrionales bacterium
GGTTTCGGCCCTACTGTAACCCCAAATCCTTTCAGTCCGGTGACTTTCAATCGGGGATTATTCGAGAATGGCTTCTTTATGCTAATCAATACTTTAGACGCACTATAAAAACCCGACCCGAGGACTTTCCATGCTTGAAGCAGCATCTCGACAGGATGGCCCCATGGATGACATCCAGCAATGCTCCCTACGGACTTCACCGAGCCCGACAAGCTACTTGGTTCGAATCCCCTCACAAACTACTGGGGCTTCGCCAGTGCAAGCAGCCTGGGTTTGTTTGGCTGCCGCAACCCGCCTATGTCAATCAAAACTTTAACGTAATTGATACGAATCGATTCCCCCAAGGGTCAGCGTTTTACCAAAATCCGACAGCACTTTGCAGTGTCCTCAATGCCAGCAAAGCGGCCTTCTGGTGGTTTCACACCAAACGCAAGGGCGAGCGACTTCAGCTAGACAAAGATGCCTTGTGCAGCCTGCCAGCAGGGATTTTGACCCCCTTAAGCCAAACAGAAAGCCAGTATCTCCAGGACTGGGCTAAGCAAAACGGGTTTTCTGATTTTAGTGGCTCTGGTTTTTAATTATTCTGGACCGGATTCACCGTTGGAATATCACCCGAAGTCACGGCTGCGGGCAGGCTGCCTGTCACTGCTCGATAATCAATAAAACCACGGGCATTCACGGGGACAGAACTGGTGATCGGAGCAGAAGGGCTGGGCTGGGCCATATACATCACAGAGGGATTGGCCTGTGCCTGGATTGCCAATTGGCTCAAGTAACTTAAGCCCGCCAGACCAGAGACCAGCAGGAAGGTGCCCATCAGGGAAAATTCCATCAACTCGTGGCCTTTGAGAGCCACTCTGAACTTAAAACAAGACATCACAGGGAATATCACCGTCTCACGTATCCTCAAGAAACTACCAGGAATCTCTTTAATCTCTTAAGACGCTTATCGACGACACCCCTCCAAAATACAGAAATACCCCCAAATGTAACGCACTTGTTACGGTCCTGTTTCAGCTAGGCTATGACATCGTGCTTGCTGTGACAAACTTGATTCCACTTGCTTTGAGACCTCCGTGGCATACTTCACGCAATCATTGAGGGAGACTCCGCCCAAATAATTCCCCACCAAAAAGAGTCCTTTGGCTTGAGGCTGAGACCCCAGGAAAGACTCAATCCACTGCACACGAACCGTGTGAGGTAATGTCGCACTGGTGTATTGTGGTATAGCACGGCTGTATCGAATGACAGAAGACCAGGCTGGCTCTATAGAAGCCAATACGGGGAATAGCTTTTTCACATCGGTTTTCACCTGATCCAGCACGCTTTCATCGGGCCATTCTGAAGTTTCTGGATGGTGAGCACCACCCAGAAAGCAGCTTAGCAAATGATACGGACCCACGGTATTATCGTGAACTTGCACCCGCTGAGGAAAGAGACTGCTTGTCCAGATGGCGCCCAACGTAATCACTTCAGACTCTTTTCGAGGAACAAGGCAGCCAAACCCATCTAAATTAAGTCCAGGGGCCTCATAGGCAAGGTGAACAACCGACATAGGGGCGTAGGGAATCGATTTCAGTGGGTCTACCAATTCTGGGAAAGATGTTTCCAGCAAGCGCGCAGTCACATCAGCCGGGGTTGCCAGAACCAGACAAGGCGCTTCGTGAGTCTGGCCGCCTTCTGTGCATATTTGCCAGGTACCCTGTGCAGATTCACTGCGATGTGCGATGGCCTGTACAGGCGTATTAAGCTGAATCGATTCAGCAGGAAACGTTTCCGCCAGTTTTTGGGGCAAAGTGCCCATACCCTGTGGGAAATTATACAGTCTGTACGGACGCTTTTTGGACGAATTGTTGCTCGACTTAGACCGCCCGAACAGCAGCCCCTTCAAGACACTGCCGTATTCTTGTTCCCACGCCGCCAGTTTGGGGAAAATCGCCGCAGCTTCTAAGGTTTCCGGATTCCCCGCATACACCCCAGAGAGAAAGGGGGCCACCAGGTAATCGAGGACTTCTGAACCGAAGCGCCGTCGAATAAAGGCCGCTACCGTTTCAGATTGTGGCTTTGGGGACGGTGAGGGTCTGAAAGCTTCAATAAAAACATCCCATTTCGCCCGTGCACTGAGCAATGTTGTGGAAAGAAAACCCCACAAGGACATCGGAACCGGGATTAGAGAACCATTTTTATAGATATACCGGTTTTTAGCACTGGGAGATGTTGACTGCAAGGGCAAGGCCAGGGCTTCACACAGAGCCATCAGTTCATTGCCTGAACTTTGAAAGGTATGCGGACCTTCTTCAACCAAAAATTCGGCAAGAACAGAGCGATTAGATGCGTATAGCCTCTCTTTGGAAGAGCAAATCACCCCACCCACACGGTCGCTTGCCTCTAGCAAGAGCACTTTCCGGCCCAATTGATTCAGCTGGTAGGCGGCTACCAGTCCAGACAACCCCGCCCCCACGATAATCACGTCCCATTCGGTTTGTCTCATCAGTATTGCGCTCTTCAGGATCACTTAGTTGAGAGTAAGTGGGACAGTTTTAACACTATCGTAGTCCGGTAAACTTTGTGTTTGCAGGCCTTGTAAGGCTTCTTGGTACTTATGATCAGACTCTGCCATGGCGTGACACACCATATTGGCCATCGTGTTAATAAAACTCGGGCGGTCATTCATCACCGGAGCCCGGTGACAATACTGAATCCCCAAGTCATGCGCCAGATTCACGTAATCGCGATCGAGTTCTACCAATGTTTCCACGTGATCGGAAACAAAACTGATCGGCACTATCAAGATATTATCCTGATTTAAACCCGCATAATAATGCAGCACCCCGTCAATATAGGGGCCCAACCATGGCATCTTACCCACCCGACTCTGAAAGGACAGATCCCACTCATAGCTTGGAAAATATTTTGCCATCACAGTTTCTGCACTGGCACGAATCTGCTCTGGGTAGGGATCATTTGTCCGTTGGACATGTTTAACCGGTAGACTGTGCGCACTGAAAAGAATACGAACATTTTCTTTCGGGCAACCCCAGGGATGCTTATCCAACCCCTCTTGAATGGTCTCAGCAAACGCGTCTAAATAGTCTGGGTGGTTATAGTAAGGCTCAATCACAACATTGGCAATGGGGTAATTCGCCTCACTCAATGCCTGTTTCAGGGCATTGAGACTGGATCCCGTTGTGGTGTATGAAAAATGTGGATATAAGGACAGAATGATCAGCTCTTCGATCTCGTCTTGCTTGATTCTTGCCACGGCCTCTTCCGTAAAGGGATGCCAATAACGCATCGCAATATACACAGGAACATCTTTTCCAAGGCGCCGAGAGAGTTCTTTCCTCAGTGCATCAGCCTGTTCCTGTGTGCGAGGGAGCTGGGGAGAAAACCCGCCCATATGTTTGTAATTTTCTTTGGATTCTTCTCCTCGAAGAGCCACAATCAATGCCGCTAGTGGCTTTTGAAGAATGGTTGAAAAGGGCAGTCGAATGATATCTGGATCGGAAAACAGGTTATAGAGAAAGGGTTTCACGCTGTCCAGAGAATCAGGCCCACCCATATTGAGCAGTACCACGCCTCGCTTGGGTCCACGATTGCGTTTTTGCTGGGTAAGCTGCTGTTCGTTCGAGTCCATATCCATTAAACCTTTATATTTTTAGATCAGAGTGTTTTTGAGAATACGGGTGACGTCTGAGACTGTCCGGGCGATGCCTTGAGATAGGCATCAAAGAGCATTGCAATATTGCGGCTGAACACCCGGCCCAAGGGGGTCAATTCAAAGCCGTTAGAGATATTCAGATCACTTAAATCCAGAGAGCTCAGGAGTCCGTCTTGTTTCATTGATTGCAACAGAGGCATAGCCTCAGGGAACTTTTCCAAATCTTCCCCAGTGAGTGTTCCCTGACACAATATTTGTAAGATCACGCTGCGTCGGTAAATATCGTCATCAGAAAGCGCCAGCCCCCGCATTGTGGCAAATTGACCGGTCTGCACAGCTGCGTAATACTCAGAGATTTGCCGCCAATTTTGCGCGTAATGTCGGTTTAACCCACTGATGGCACTCACACCAAACCCGTATAATTCACAACCAGCCTTGGTGGTATAGCCCATAAAGTTTCGGTGCAAGCTTTTTTCACGCCTAGCAACAGCAAGCTCGTCACTGGGTTTGGCGAAATGGTCCATCCCAATATACTCATAGCCGGCATCACTGAGCATCGACAAGGCCAACCGAAAAATCTGAAATTTTTGCGGGCCCGACGGCAAACTGTCTTCTGGGATATGTCGCTGGTGAGGGCTCATCCACGGTACAAAGGCAAAATTATAGAGTGCAATGCGATCAGGGTTGAGGCGAATCACCTCACTTAGCGTAGTTTCAAACGTTGCCACGGTTTGATGCGGCAGACCGTAAATTAAATCGAAATTAATTCCTTCAAAGCCCAATTCACGGCACTGATTCACCATCGCCTCTGTCATGGAAACAGGCTGTACCCGGTGAATCGTCTCTTGGACAAGGGCTTCAAAGTCCTGTACCCCCAAGCTGATTCGATTGAAACCCCATGCCCGCATTGCTTTAATTTGCTCAACCGTGGTGACCCTGGGGTCAACCTCCACGGCAACTTCTGCATCTGGCGCCAGATTAAACAAATCCTGTGTTTGGGCCGCAAATAACCGCTCCATCTGTGCGACCGACAAGAACGTCGGGGTACCACCACCCCAATGGAATTGTTTCACCGGGCGAGTGGCATCCATAAAAGAGCGTGTATGACGCATTTCTTGAATCACCGCGTCAACGTAAGGGTCAGCTTGATCATGATTCCGCGTGATCACCACGTTACAACTACAAAAAAGGCACCGGCTTTCGCAAAACGGGAGATGTGTGTAGAGTGAAATCGGTAGATGACTGGCAGGAATAGAAACCGCCTCTTTCATCTGGACGGCACCAAATTCATTGCGCCATTCAGGCGCTGTAGGATAACTGGTATACCTTGGACCATTGGTATTATAGCGGTTTAGAAGGTCTTCATTGAGGCCTTCAAATAAAACAGTCGTTTCAGAGGGGCGTGTCATCAGGTCACCGGGGTCTTTGGTATTGTTTTACGGTATTTACCACAAGCCGAACGTTATCAACCGGTGTTTGGGGAAGAATACCATGGCCCAAGTTAAAGATATATCCAGTGTCGCCGCCTTGCTGAAGCAGATTTTGTACCATGGGTTCTAGCACGGATGGATCTGCAAACAGTGCGGTGGGGTCCAGATTCCCTTGCACGGCAATATTTTTTGGCCGTGCCTTGGCAACAGCTGTACGCAGCGGGGTGAGTGTATCCACACTCATCACCGTGGGGGCTGTCTCCAAAATGGCATCGATCACATGCGGAGAATTGTTCACATATAAGATAACGGGAACTCTGTCTGTCGGCAGAGACTGAATAAT
>CAZZIY010000152.1:0-5396 GCA_964654525.1 uncultured Vampirovibrionales bacterium
TACAAAACTGGATAGAGTTTAGGAAGGCATACAGTCTTTAAAGGCTTTCAGTATCTTCTATTTGGGTAGTGAGGAAAAGGAGTCGCAGGCGATGGCAATATTTGGAGCCGGGTTACAGTTAGCCAGTCAAGGGTTAAATCAGGTCAGTCAGCTTTTAGGCGGCGGCCAACAAGAAGCATGCCAAGGTAAAAAACATGGTGGCGGTGGTGGGCAACAGGCCTATTTGAAAGGCTTCCATGACGGCATTCAGACCGCGCAACAACTTTCTGGCGACGGACAGCAAGGGCAACAGCCTCCTCAAATTGGCGGCGGAAATAACGGAGGAATGCAAATAAACGGGGTCTTCAGTGGCAATGGAATCAATGGTATTTTCCAGATTTCTCAAGGCCCGCAAAATGTTGGGGGTCAGCTACTCGGGTAACTCCCTAGGGTAACTTTAGTATAGAAATTTTTTGACGCTGTGTTTTCCCAGTTCAGAAAAGCGTCAAGAGTAGAGAGCCGCTGGCCTGAATCGGGTTTGTCTAGTACGGTCTCTATGACTGGTCTTCTGACTAGCAAAACCGAGGCAGGTTGGCGCTCTTTCAAATAAGGTGACAAAACGAATTCAGAGACGTAACAAAACAAAAAAACAACTAACACAAAATCCTTAAAAGCTGTTTTTATACTTATACAACAAAGGTTACGGTTCGATACCGTTAACAGGGTGGAATAACAGGCTAAATACAATTTATTGATAACCAACAATGTCTTTCGACCGATGTCTTAGGTTTTTGTCCTAGCACTCAGTCTTTTGGCAATGTGGTTGGCTTTTGTGAACTTTGCAGAGGGTCCAAATCCAAGGTTTGGCATCCTATTCATATTTAGTTTTACCTACACACACACCACACCAGCATCAGCTCCCACTGCGTGGGGGCTTTTTCTTTTCATATCAACGGATGTCAGTGAATTCAGACAAATTCAATTCAGGTGTATATTCAGGTGTTTCGTCTGGGTATACACCGGCCCGTTCTAATACAGTTTTTTCAACTATAGTTTCTTCAACACAGAGTCAGGCAGAGCGAGTTGATCGAGAAACTACTGAGTGAGCCCAGAAACAGGCTGAAGCAGCTCAATCCAATGCGATGAGCAATCTATTAGTCAGCGCTTGTGCGATCCAAATACGGGGTGGTTATTTTGCCGCGGTTTGTGGTTGATTGGCTGCATTCATTGCTGAACCTGCTTTAAACCAGGCAATTTGTTCAGTCGTCAGCGTGTGTGTCAGTCGCAGTGAGATTTCTGACCCATCGGCTTTGCGCACACTAATCTGCAGAGATTGACCTGGCGCCAATGCTTTCAGATTGGGGATACTGATACTGTCCCCTTTGCTGATTTGAGCGTAATCATCTGGACGAGCAAAGTACAGCGGGAGAATGCCTTGCTTTTTCAGGTTGGTCTCGTGAATCCGCGCAAAGCTGCGGGCAATGACCGCTTTTACACCCAATAACCGTGGAGACATTGCCGCATGTTCTCGACTACTGCCTTCACCGTAGTTTTCATCACCAACAATAATGCAACCAGTGCCGGCTTTTTGGTATTCTACGGCTTTCAATGCCCAAGAGGAAGCTCCTCTGGTCACTCCGCAAACGGTCATTTGAACAGGATCAGCTGGTTTCCCGGTGCTAGCATCCACAGCGCCTAACAGCATATTGTGGCTAATGCCAGAAAGATGGCCGCGCAGGGGTAACCAGTCTTTCCCAGCGGGTGAGATGTGATCGGTGGTGGTTTGTCCTTGGGTTTTGACCAAAACGGGGACATTCACAAAATCTTGCCCGTCCCAAGGCGCAAAGGGGGAAAGCCGTTCTAAACGGTTACTGGCAGGATCAATGGCAACATCCACACTGCTGGTATCTTTGGCAGGGGGAATAAACCCATCGTGCGAAATCACAAACCCGTTTGTGGGCAGTTCTGGGGCCGTGGGGGCTTCCAACTTCAGCCCGTTAATCTCATCTTTGAGTGGGTTAAATGTGGTTTTCCCGGCCAGCGCCATCGCAATCACTAAATCAGGGCTGGTGATAAACGACAGTGTCCCAGCATTCCCGTCGTTTCGTTTGGGGAAGTTGCGGTTAAAGGAAGAGACAATCGCGTTGACCTCCCCGCTCTTAATGTCTTTGCGGTCCCAGTTGCCGATGCAAGGCCCACACGCATTGGCCAAGACGGTGGCGCCAATATCCGTAAACACCTTCAGTTGACCGTCTCGCTCAATTGTTTGTCGAACTTGTTCAGATCCCGGAGTGATCAACAGATAGGATTGTGCTTTTAGCCCTTTGGCACGAGCCTGTCTGCCAATGTGTGCCGCTCGCTCTAAGTCTTCGTAGGAAGAGTTGGTACAACTGCCAATTAGACCGGCACTCAGAGTGGTTGGGTAGCCACTATCGGCAATCTCTTTGGCAAATTGTGAGAGAGGTCTTGCTTTATCAGGAGAATCAGGGCCCACCACGTGAGGTTCGAGTGTGTTTAAGTCAATTTCGATCACTTCGTCGTAGTATTTGCTAGGGTTACTCGCCACAGCGGGATCTGCTTTAAGGTGGGCTGCGTATTTTTCTGCCAGTGCGGCCACTTCAGCACGCTCCGTAGCGCGCAGGTAAGCAGCCATTCTGGGGTCAAAGGGAAAAATAGAGGTGGTGGCCCCGAGTTCGGCTCCCATGTTAGTTATCGTACCTTTGCCGGTGCAACTAATCGCCTCAGCACCTTGCCCGAAGTATTCCACAATTTTGTTGGTCCCGCCTTTGGTGGTGAGTTTCCCAAGCAGATGTAGAATCACATCTTTGGGTGCAGTCCAGCCGTTGAGTTTGCCTTTGAGATGCACACCAATGAGTTTAGGCATACGCACTTCCCAACTCAGGCCGGCCATTACATCTGCGGCATCAGCCCCGCCCACACCAATGGCAATCATGCCCAAACCGCCGGCGTTGGGAGTGTGGCTGTCAGTGCCTATCATCAACCCGCCAGGGAAGGCATATTTTTCGAGCACCACTTGGTGAATAATCCCGCTACCCGGCTTCCAAAAGCCCATGCCGTATTTGGCGGCAGCGGTTCTCAAAAATTCATACACTTCTCTGTTTTCGTTTTCTGCTCGTAGATTATCGGGCTGTGCTCCTTCTTGTGCGCGGATTAGGTGATCGCAGTGTACCGTAGAGGGAACAGCTACTTGCGGGCGATTGGCTTGCATAAACTGTAATATCGCCATCTGGGCAGTGGCATCCTGCATAGCCACGCGGTCTGGCTGTAACGAAAGCATGGTTTCCCCACGGATAATCCGCTCTGGGGCTTTTTCTGGAATCAAATGGCAGAGCAGTACTTTTTCGGCGAGTGTCAATTCTTGTCGACCCAGTATGGTTCTTGCCTGGTTTAAACGAACTTCTAGGCTCTCGTAATGTTTTTGGATGTGGTTCAAAGCAGTGCTATCCATTGAATGTGTGCCCCGTTCTAATTCCTGATGCTATCAATTTCCAGATGTGATACAGACGTTAGTTTCCTTGTATTCTCCGTATTCTACCGTCAGAGTCACGAGGGTTCAAGCAGAGGAAATAATGCGGACTCGGTAAAAAAAGCTACCAAAAAGAAAACCGACTGATTCTGAGAACGAACTCTCTTGAACCAATCGGCTTTATTTACTGTTGTGTGGTGATCTAGTGGTTTAGATCTCGTGTGTGGTGTGTGTGTGGTGAAAATGAAGGTGCTTGGAAAATTTCCTGGAATCTTATGTTACCCGTGAGCCACCTGGCCGTAGTAGTTGTATTTACCGGCGTCGGCGTTTTTCAAGAAAGCTTCGCTGCGGGCCCAGAGATCTGGATCGATGTGACCGTTCCCACCGGCTGCAGAAGCTTTTTCCACTTCTTCGTAATCAGGTAATTCCTGTTGGTTCTGCCCCATTATTGTGGCGCCAGCGATGCGGTAAGTCCCTGTTGGGTCAAATGCACTGGAAGCACTAAACGGGTTGTATTTGCTTTGGAAAGTACTGGTGATTGAGGTGTTGTTGTTGTAATTGAACCGAGGATTGCCACCCGCAATTTCTTTGATAATGGTTGGCTTGTTGAGTGCCACTTGAGCTGCTTCAGCGGATTCAACTTGAGCCTTGGCTTCGGCATGTTTGGCTTCCCATTTTGTCCGTGTTTCAGGTTTCAGTCTTTTGTTGTTAATCTGGGCTTTGGCTTGCATTTCAGCCGCTTTTGCTTTGTTTAAGGCAGTCTGAGCTTCGGCAGCATTTTGTGGAGCAGCCCCTTTTCGCGCTAATTTACCCACAGTACTGGTGGCCGATGTGTTCTCGATAGCCAATTGGCGCAGTTGTCCGGCAGTTTCTTTTCCGGCCTGCATACTGTATTGATAGAAGTTGACTGGTTTCCCGCCAATCATTGTTTTGGCCTCACCGGTCACAATTTGTTTCAAGGCAGAAGCAGTGCCTCGTACCGATCCAGCCGCTTCAGCCGCTGTGCTGCCATAGCTGGTATTTTTGAGTTGCCAAGTGACGTTGGAAGATTTGAGTGCACCGCGAGCACCGGCCAGAGAAAGACCCGCCACTAGCGCCCCACCACCGGCTTGTTCTAAGTATTTATCACCGGCTTCGTCATTACCGCTGGCATAGGCTTGGATACCGTTAATGGTCCCAGTGACAAAATCTTTACCACCGGTTGCCAGTCCATAAATCGCACCGGCTATCAGTGCAGCTGGCCCTAACGGGGTGAAGGATAATGCCACAAAGGCTGCAATCGTCAGGATGCCTTTTAAGGTGAAGGCACTCTTAATCATATTACCAACAGCTTTCACAGCTCCTTTAAAGAATGAGCCAATACCGCGGAATAATTTCCCAAAAAAGCCACTTTCTTTTTTCGCTTCGCCACTACCGTGACTTGCGTCAGTACTATTGTTGCTGGATTGAACGTTGGAAGACTTTGGAATGTAGGCGACTGTATCATCACTGTACACATCGTCTAACATGCGGTGTACCACTTGGTTTTGTGTCATGGGATACCCAGAAGAATATCCGCCAATCCCTGTAACCATTTATTTCCCCCTAGATGTAAGCAACAGAATAAACCGCTCGTTGACGTCTCTGTCTTACATTTGCTCACTATGCCCCTGTGATTGTATAAAAACATCCTCTGAGACTTTTGTGCGCATTTTTTTAAAAAAGTTTTAATAATTCAAGCAGAATGGCCTGAAAACACAGTAGCAATCCAATTTTTCTCTACCAACAGTTCTGACAAAATTAAATTACTCACCGCCATGCCTTTGGAAGAAAGGCAAATATTCCCTTCGGGATGTTTGGCTAAAAAGCCGCCCCATTGGTATTTTTCTAACAAGGGCTGCCATGTTTTCATCCAAGTGTCTAAATGTATATGATATTTTTGTGCCAGTCT
>CAZZIY010000153.1:0-5296 GCA_964654525.1 uncultured Vampirovibrionales bacterium
TATTTTATATTAATTTTTTACTGTCAACCGCCTAAAAGGAGTCCCACTGATGAGTACAACAACCATTACAGCCCCAGAAATCCTTACCCATTCTCATCCACGCCCTTCAATTAGCACAGAGCCATTACCAAATTCAAATAAAACCTATATTGCAGGAACACAGTTCCCTGATATTCGTGTTCCATTCAGAGAAGTTCAACTCAGCAAAACAGCCGCAAATGAATCCATATTTTTGTATGACACCTCAGGTCCTTACACGGACCCCAACATTAGTATCGATATTTATAACGGCTTAAATTCGATACGCGGTGAGTGGATTAAATCCAGACAAGACACGGAGGAGATCTCCTCCAACCGTTTGACTGCCGCGGGGACACCTGAGCATTTCCACCGAGTTCCAAGACGAGCCGAAACCGGAAAGAATGTCACTCAACTCCATTACGCCCGACAAGGCATTATCACACCAGAAATGGAATATATTGCCATTCGAGAAAACCAACGCTATCAAGCGGATAAAAACGCACTCAATCCCACCACAAATGAGAGAAATCTTCGCTTAAAAGGTAACGGGCTGGGTATTTCCATGCCTGCCGAAATTACTCCGGAATTTGTTCGACAAGAAGTGGCTCGCGGCAGAGCCATTATTCCTGCCAATATTAATCATCCCGAAATTGAACCGATGATTATTGGGAGGCATTTTTTGGTCAAAGTCAATGCCAATATTGGTAATTCTGCCGTGACTTCCACGATTGAGGAAGAGGTCGAAAAAATGGTATGGTCCATCCGTTGGGGCGCTGATACGGTGATGGACCTATCTACCGGGAATGATATCCACAAAACACGTGATTATATTTTACGAAATTCCCCCGTACCTATTGGTACAGTCCCCATTTACCAGGCCTTGGAAAAAGTCAACGGGAAAGCAGAAGAGCTGACCTGGGAAATTTACCGTGACACGCTTTTAGAACAAGCAGAGCAAGGCGTGGATTACTTTACCATCCATGCCGGTGTGTTGTTGCGTTATGTTCCCCTGACTGCAAATCGAATGACCGGAATCGTCTCTCGCGGTGGGTCTATTATGGCAAAATGGTGTCTGGCCCACCACCAAGAGAATTTTTTATACACGCATTTTGAAGAAATTTGCGACATCATGAAAACCTATGATATTTCTTTTTCTCTAGGCGACGGACTCAGACCTGGTTCAATTGCAGATGCCAATGATGCAGCCCAATTTGCTGAATTGGAAACATTGGGTGAACTCACCCAAATTGCCTGGAAACATGATGTCCAAGTGATGGTGGAAGGACCTGGCCATGTGCCGATGCACCTGATACAAGAAAATATGGATAAACAGTTGGACGTTTGTAAAGAAGCCCCCTTCTATACCTTGGGACCACTGACAACCGATATTGCACCGGGCTATGACCATATTACCAGTGGGATCGGTGCGGCAATGATCGGTTGGTTTGGTACAGCAATGTTGTGCTATGTTACGCCCAAAGAGCATCTCGGACTTCCCAACCGTGATGATGTAAAAACAGGGGTGATTACCTATAAAATTGCCGCTCACGCGGCAGATCTCGCCAAAGGTCACCCAGCTGCCAGATACAGAGATGATGCCTTATCTCAAGCGAGATTTGAATTTCGCTGGTCTGATCAGTTCAATTTATCACTCGATCCAGATACGGCAAAATCATTTCATGACGAGACCCTCCCTGCTGAAGGTGCCAAAGATGCCCAATTCTGCTCGATGTGTGGACCCAAGTTCTGCTCGATGAGTATCAGTCAAGATCTTCGTGAGATGCCCGTATAGGATTTTTTTGTGAAGCATCCAAAACAAACAGTGGCTATCGTTGGTACTGGCCTAATTGGCCGTTTACTGGCACTTGATCTGCATCACAGTGGCTTATGGAATATTTGCCTGTTCGATCAAGACGATCATTCAGGTAGTCAATCCTGTAGCTTTGTAGGAGCAGGGATGCTTTCCCCTTGGTCTGAACTGGTCTCAGCAGAACCCTTGATCGCTCAACTGGGAATAGCCTCACTAGAATTATGGCCACAAATTATCCAACAACTCCCGTCCCCTATCTTCTTCCAAAAATCCGGCACCCTCATCGTTTCACACCGACAAGATTATGTTGAATTGACTCAGTTTAAAAGCCTATTACAAGCAAAATTACAACACCATTTCCCAGAACAAACTCAAAAACACGCTCAATCATTTCAGTGGCAATTGAACGCAGCAGAAATTGAGTCTCTCGAGCCTGAACTTTCGACAAAATTTCATCACGGTGTTTTTATTGAAGAGGAAGGTCAAATTGATAACCGGCAACTCCTGGACGGACTCTCAAAAAGCATTCTGGAAAAAAATATCTCTTGGCAAACCCAAACCGTGATCAAACATTTAGATAGTACCGTAATAGACGGTCAAGACTTTGATTGGGTGATCGATTGTCGTGGCCTTGGGGCAAAATCTGATTGGCCACAGCTTCGCGGAGTCCGAGGAGAAATTATCCGTGTCGTTGCACCCGAGGTTAATTTATCTCGTCCTATTAGACTCATGCATCCTCGATACCCTCTCTACATTACCCCTCGAGAAAATCATCATTATCTCATTGGCGCTTCCAGCATTGAAAGTGAAGATAACAGCCCTATTTCAGTCCGCTCCGCCATTGAATTATTATCGGCCGCCTACTCACTGCATTCTGGTTTTGCTGAGGCAACCATTCTGGAAATGCAGTCACACTGTAGACCGACACTGAAAGATCATCTACCCAAAATACAAGTTCAGGGCAAAATAGTCCGCGTAAATGGACTCTATAGACACGGATTTTTAATCGCTCCAGCTGTCGTAAAAATTCTTTCGCGATGGCTCAATAACCCTAACTCGCAGCCTGATTATGAGTTATTATTTGAGTTTAAAAAGGAGGCAGTCTATGCAAGTTGTCATTAACGGAAACACGCATCAGCTTTCTAAAGACCAACCCAGTATCCAATCTTTATTAGAATCATTGGGATATGAGACTCCGTCTGTAGCCGTTGCAATCAATGGCACGTTTGTCCCGCGGAACACATTTGCCACCCGTCTTGTTCAACCAGAAGAAGTACTTGAAATTTTGTCTCCCATGCAAGGTGGATAATGCTTAATCCTAAATTTTTATCGAGTCATTTATTCAGAAAGTACTCATTATGTGGTCACCTGGTTCATCTGAACACTTAAACAGCCGACTCCTCATTGGAACAGCACTGTATCCCTCAGTTGATATCATGCAACAATCGATTATTGCCAGTGGCGCAGAAATCGTCACTGTATCGCTTCGCAGGCAAACGGCAGAATCAGGAAAAGCTTTTTGGGAATTGATTCAAGCATTGGGGTTGCGTATTTTACCCAATACCGCTGGGTGTAAAACTGCCAAAGAAGCAGTGACAACAGCACTTATGGCCAGAGAGATTTTTCAAACTTCATGGATCAAACTGGAAGTCATCGGAGACGACTGGAATCTACAACCAGATCCCTTTGGGCTTGTAGAGGCCGCCAAGATATTGGTCACAGAGGGTTTTGAAGTATTTCCCTACACCACCGATGATCTGGTTCTGGCGCAAAGATTACTCGATGTTGGCTGTCATATTTTAATGCCATGGGCTGCTCCGATTGGCACAGGGCGAGGCCCCAGCAACCCTTATGCGTTAAAAATTTTACGTGAGAGACTGCCAAATACCCCACTAATTATAGACGCTGGTATTGGGCTACCCTCCCATGCGGCCGCTGTAATGGAAATGGGCTACGATGCCGTCTTACTCAATTCGGCAATTGCACTGGCAGAAAATCCTGTTCAGATGGCCCAGGGGTTTCGACAGGCTATCGAAGCAGGTCGCCTTGCTTATGAAGCGGGACCAATGCCAACACGCGATATGGCAAGCCCCAGTACGCCAGTTCTTGGAACACCCTTCTGGCATCACGAGAAATAATCACGAGAAATAATCACAAGAAATAATTAGGTTGAGAACGTTTTTAAAAACCAGATTTTTTCAGTCTCAGATAACTGACTCAGACCGCCCTCTAGAGAATAGACCCGATCGCAGCCCCACTGTCTTAATATTTTCGCTGCCTCCAAACTGCGAATTCCTTTTTGGCAATATGTAATCAGGGCAGCCTCTTCAGGCAATTCCTCAAGAATTTTTTGGGCGCTTTCAAACGAAAGCGTATCGAGGGGATAGTTGATAGCCCCCGGTTTATGGAAATTATCATATTCAACTTTAGATCGAACATCGCAGAAAAACAGTTCTGTTCCCGATAACTCGGACTGTAGCTGCGAAATTGAAAGCGATATTAATTCACCACAGAAAGAACTTTCACTGGGGGATGTATGAGCCTCTAAGTTTAAAATCAGGAGAGTTTGACCGCACAGAGGGCAGTCTGGATTTTTCTCAACACGATAAGACTGTAAAGAAGCGTTCAGGGCATTATAACGAATAAATTTCTTTTCGATTGTTTCGCCCCAGCCGGTAATAAACTTAATGGCTTCGGTTGCCATCAGCAAACCCATAGTCCCAGGCAGTACTGAAAGCACCCCTATCTCAGAACAATTGGGTAACGTCTCACGCGTGGGAATCGTCTCAAACAAACATCGATAACAGGGACCTTGATCCGGCAGACAAAAACTCAATTGCCCTTCGGTCTCAAAAACAGCTGCTTGCATGAGTGGTTTTTTCATCAGATAACACGCATCGGTCAGTAAAAAACGGGTAGAAAAATTATCTGAACCGTCTAAAATCAAATCGTATTCTTGTAATATCTCCTCAATATTGCTGGCGGTGAGTCTATCAGGGTATCCAGCGTATGTAATCCAGGGGTTTACAGCTTTCATAGAGTCAATCAAGCTCTCTACTTTTGCTCTATTGATATCGCTGATCGTATGCGCAATTTGTCTTTGTAAATTAGACGGCTCAACAATGTCAAAATCGATCACGCCGATTTTACCCACACCGGAAGCAGCGAGATAAAGACCAGCAGGGCAACCAAGTCCTCCTGCCCCAACCAGTAAAATACGGGCTTGTTTCAGTCGCGTTTGACGGTCTTCACCAAAGTCTTTCAAACTCAAATGTCGACTGTAATGCGCTCTCTCATGTTCCGTGAAAATAGACATTGTAACTTTGATTTCGCCTAATGACTGATGTCTTAACTTCTTATATTTTAATCCCTCAATTTTTTAATCAAACTGTCTGCTTAAAACTTCACAAAATTGACGCACTACAATATACTTTCAGTCTTATATTACATCCTTACAAACCTTTT
>CAZZIY010000154.1:0-5282 GCA_964654525.1 uncultured Vampirovibrionales bacterium
GGCCTGTAGCATGAATTGCAATGATGCGTCTCTGCAATCCAATTTTAGAAACGCTGTCACCAATTTTCAAACCGCTCTGAGCGGGGCCAACAGTATACCCACTGACGGTAAAAATATCATGAATGGATTCTTAAATGCGCTGAGTAACGGTCTGGGCCAAAATAATGTTCAAGTTGATTTTTCCCAGTCGACATTCGTTCACATTTAAAATTCGCTGACATTTAAAATCGCAATATATCGTAATATTTTGATTCATTTCGCAGGTTTTGGGTATTTTAGCCGATACCAGGGTATTCCACCCATTATCCCGTCAATGTACCTTAATAACTCGATTCTCTGGAAGGCCCCACCCCATGCCAAAAAGGCAATCGAAAACATTCCACAAGCTATGTACCCTGCCCTTCAAGGGACAAGGACTTCCTGAGTACGCACTGCCGACGTTTATGCTGACCTTGCTCATTGCCAGTGTATGGTCTACAGGCAACATGGGGCCTGTGCTGGCCAGTGTGTTTGAGCGAGCGAATCAAGGCAGCCATGTGGTTGGAGAAACAGTCTCCCATATTAAAGAGCTCGGGAGTGTCGTGGATTTTTGTTATGCAGGCCAAATTTTTAATCATGGACCGGCCACCACCCCGGTATTTGAACATGTTTGCCAACAAGACCCATCTACCTCTGCCATCGTCTGTTTTAACCTACCTCGAATTGGTGGTTCTGGAATGACGGCCCAAGAGGCTGCTGCTGCAAATGGGCTCAGACTTTCTCTGCTGGAAATACAGAGCTATTTAAACTCTTTTGGCAATACCAATCTCAACACACAAATGCAAAACGTCCTGAATTTATTTCAGCAGTTATTTTACAGCATACTGGCGGGCGGGTGTACCAGTACCTGCTCACAAAGAAGCAACTTACTCACTGCCATTAACAGCTTAAATACTTCTATGGGGGCAGCCAATGTCCCAACAACAATCAACTCGTCGATAAACAATATTCTCACCAATTTTTCTAACATCGGGCAAACTGGGTTTGCGGGCACTCATGGAGAGCTGTGGCGCTATAGCTACACTGATATTAGCCAATTTCCAGTACAATAAATAAACAAAAACGTTTTATTTTGAAAAATTTTTTGCTGGCGGTCATTATGTTTTTCATTTCTGGATTAAAAGAAATGTTTTCGCGTCGTATTTCTAAAAAGGGGAATCTCGCTGAGTGGGTTTTGCCAACGGCTGTATTGACCGCATCCATTAGTGTGGTGAGTTTATCGCCTCAAGTACAGCAAATTTTTGGTGATTTTATGGCCACCAGTAACAAAGGGGTCAGAAACGGTGTTAATATCAACATCCAAGAACTCGGCACAATAGTCAATGATACCGGACAACATGGGGTAGGGCTCAATCACATTGTTCCTGTGGCACCTGGAACAGGCTTGTATCAAACACGCTGTGATGGGGTTACCGGAGTTTGCATTAATACGGTTATAAATCAGCCTTCAGTGCCCATTGATAATCTTGAGACCATCGCCGCCATTGGTAATCAACTGAAACAATTTGTGGTGCAACTTCAATCACAATGCGCCATTGATCCGGCCTGCCAGAATTCCCCAGATCGCGGGCGTCTGAACAACCTGATATTGGCGCTTTCTCAAGTCATTCAACAAACACCGACTGCCTGTGGAAGTGGTGGAGGCCCTGTTGCCTGGCAAGATTCACAAGATTTATCTGGTTGGAAGCTCGCTGTCTTGTTACCGTACTATCCCCCGTACTCCCCTTACAATATCAATAGCCCTGAGAATGGAGGAAACCCAGTCCGATCTGTCCAATTGCGGAATTTCACGCCAATTCCTGGCAACGGGGATTATGGTGACTCTGGGCCGGGTGGCTCTGGGCCGGGTGGGCCAATTGAGCCAGCCACTCCTGCCAGTAGTATCCCTGCAGGGTGTCTTACTGGTACTACTAGCACAGGTTACACATCTGCTATCAACAATCTCAACGGTGTCGGGCAAACACTCAGTGTCAATGGCTCCATTTACAGCCAGTTTGGCAATCTACTCTGGCGTGAGGCGATGACTATTTTTTCACACGGGCGAACCTAGAAATCTTTTTCTATAAAATCCGTCTATGGTATTCTCTCAGCCATGGGACTTATGACACTCAGCCGTACTTCGCCACCCCAATATCAGCCATTTCCTCCGATGAGAAAGCTGGTAGCAGAGTGCTTTTCGCTTTATACCCGACATTTATTTGTGCTAACGCTGCCTTCTTTTTTATATCTGATTATTTTGATTGAACTGCTGCCAGAACCCACTGGCAATATACAACCCCCTGCTATCTCACAATGGCCGCTCTATATTGGCTTGTTTTTACTCTATGCAGCTTTCCAGGCTGGATGGTTCCAAATGATGCACGGTCTCAGTGCACAATTTGTTCAAGGCAAACTATCTGGGAAACCGACCTCTGACCCTACGACTGCAAATCCTGAAGAACTTAAACAACTGTTTCTCTCACCATTTGAGCCCTTGTCCCATTTTTTCCCAGGGGTTGGAACGTTTTTTATTGATACCGTTATTGGGGTGACCTTTCAAACGTTGATTTTAGCAGCGATTGTATGGTTCATCCAAAATACAATTGACGGTAATGTAGGCATACCGCCTATTTTAATTCAATGGTTCCAGACAATGGAGCGGACGCAACAACCTTTATCTCCTGAAATAATGACGCAACAATTGATAGCGCTTCCTCTCGATCAGAAAAATCAGTTAAATCAATTTTACAGCCTTATTTTTTCCGGTTTTACCCTTTTCGGCATTACTTCATTATTGCTTCTGTTCTGGCCGCCACTGTTAATATCCGCAGAAAAAGGGGCACTGCTTGCGATGTGGGGCAGTCTTGTCGCAGTCGTCAAAGAATTTAAACGATGGATTCGTCTGGTCACCCTGTTGGTGGGGAGTTATTTTCTGGTTTTAGTTTTGCTGAGTATTCCGTCGTTTCTCTCCGTGTTTGGCTCCTTTTTTATGCTGTTGTTAAACGGATACTGGATGCTGTTTATTTTTCTAGAAATGGCGTATCGAGATGAACAGCAAAGCAAATCCAAAATTGATGTGGCGGCATAAATCTCTGTCCCCTGCTTTGTATTGCCCGATCATTGCTGTCGTAGGTCCAACCGCCACAGGCAAAACCAGCGTCAGTATTGAGTTGGCTGTGAAGTTTCAGACGGAAATTATTTCAGCCGATTCTCAATTGGTCTACCAGAACCTGGATATTGGAACAGCAAAACCCACACTAAAAGAGCGTAAAGGGGTCGCTCATCACATGATAGACTGTGTCTCTCCTGAAGAGACATTCACCGTAGAACAATATACCCAGATGGCACAAGAGATTTTAGCCAAAAAGGACTTAGACAAGAAAACGCAAGCCGATAAACCCTTAATTGTGACAGGAGGGACCGGATTTTATCTCCGAGCCTTATTGGAAGGGATTCAGCTCCCTGGCATCCCTCCGAGTCCAGACTTCAGACAAGCGTTGGAAAAAAAGACAAACCAAGAACTTTACCGGCAATTGCAATCACAAGACCCCCAACGGGCCGCGGCCCTTTATGAGAATGACCGCCCCAGAATCATTCGAGCCCTGGAGATTATCGATGCAACTGGCGAACCCGTCCCTCAGGTGAAAGAAACCCCCAACCCACACCCAGTGCTTTGGATTGGACTCAATTATTCCAACAGAGACGAACACCGACACCTGATTGACCAGCGCATTGAGGCCATGCTCTCTGCGGGTTGGCTGAGCGAAGTTGAAGCATTAATGGCACGTTTTGGAACAGATGCTCATGCCCTGACTGTTGCCCATGGGTATCCCGAATGGATTCAATACCTTCAAGGGAAATTACCCTACGAGGAAGCAATCTCCCAAGTTCAGTTGAATATCCATCAGTACGCCAGACGACAACGAACCTGGTTTCGGCGAAATTCAGCCATTCACTGGTATGACCGTAGTACCAATAGCCCAGAGCCAATACAGCGAGAGATTTATCAGCAATGCCAGCAGTGGCTGGATTCTGGGTGTATGTAACACTTCGGTAACAAGTAATGCCTTTGCCTCATTCCCTCATCTGGCGTCCCGTGTTATCGTAATAAATGAGCAGACCAATGGTGGTGTCTGTGCGTTCATCAAAATTTTTTTCTGAGAGTTAGTGTTTTATTGAATCAAAACTGAGGTTGAGGTTGTTTTGCTTGAGGTTGTTGTAGTATGACCCCACGTCATATTCATGTGGTCATTAATGATTCGCCCGATGACGCGGAAACGGTGCTGCTAAATAGCGTGGATGCACTCACGTTTTACCGCGAGCATGCTAAAGCCAGTGGACTGACAGTGGCAGAAGCCCAAGCTCATAGGCCCCGTGGGATTATTCCCAGTCGCCGTGTCCTCAAGGATTACGTGCTTTCCAGCGACACCGTGAAGCTGTCTTTTTTAGACGCCCTGCTAGAAGACTAATGCTTATCGAGCATACAGGCTTGGTTCAGAGTTAGACTGACTGCGCTTTGGTTGCGGACCTTCTTGGATATCCTCCACATCAAAGTTCAGCTCAGAACTAGGGACACCAGGCCCAAATTTGACCCGTTCGCCCCCAATACGACGGGCGGTCAGTTCGTATTGAGCAAACAGATGACGCGTTACTTCTCCGTCTTTTATCGTGTCAAGTTTATGGTCGGTAATGCCAAACAACCGGTCTCCATCCACAGTCACTTTGGGGGTTTCCCAAAAGATTTGATGCCTTTCGGGGTAATCCACTCGTCGGTGAAAAACAGCGGTATTCCCGTTTACTTCATCAACATTCACTGTGGCACTGGCCCCATTGGCTGGATTGGTGACTGTTACCTGATCGTCTACTCGCTCTAAAACCCAGATATCATTGACCACTGGGGCAAAATACCCAGGGGCATTACTCTTTACAAGAACGGCTGAAATACTCCACTGCCCGTACATGGCAGGCGGTAAAAAACGAGCCTGGGTCAGCGTCACCTTGATCGGTCCGCGAGTCGGATTTTCTGGCTGAATCTCTTGAGCCAATGTTTGAAAAACCGTTGCCTGAGCAACAAGCAGAATCAAAGACACCTTCAAAGCCGTAGACATGGCAAAAAACGGCTTAAAATCGAATTTCAAAGCCATTATCCGGCCCGTCCCAAACATGTGGGTTGGCTTGTAGGTTGACAATTTCCAAGCTGACAGAAGTCACATTGGCCTGGCTGGGTCCCTCGTGGCACCATTGAGTCAGTTTACTGACTGCTT
>CAZZIY010000155.1:0-5280 GCA_964654525.1 uncultured Vampirovibrionales bacterium
TTGGGCATTAACTCAAAACCCAGGCGTTGCAGGCGGCTGCCCTCTATTTAATATGGCGATGCAAACCGCAGAAATTTCCAGATTGCCAGCGCTCGGTGGTCAGATTCCTCCCGTTCTAAGAGACACAGCTATTTCTGGGCTTAAATATTGGTCAGTCTCTCTACAAGGGATTGTTAGTGAAGGGCAAATGACCCAAGAGATTTCACCCTCTCATTCAGCTGTCAATGTCAGCTCGGTCATTATCAGCACGTTGGAAGGGGCTCTTGTGATGACTCGCTTGTATCAGTCTTGGGAGCCTCTTGCGGCCGCTACTGAGCACTTAAAAGACTGGATAAAGGGACTGTAAACTGGCCGTTTAATTAGAGACTTTTTAGTCTTTAATTATCGCCTTGCCTGAACTAGCCCAATAAAAAACCGCCTTAACTAATAAATCAGTCACGACGGTAAGAACAAACGAGGTGGTTGTTGTGGATTACCCCCAGTATAGGCAGCCCCCTGTATTGCTTCATCCACCGTTTACAGGAAAGTTTCTAAACGAAGTTCAACAGCCACAACCCAAGCCTACTCAGATGTATCATACCTGAAGTCTCTACCTGTACCGTTTTGGCGATATCCACCCATTGGTCGAGAGAGAGATTGATCCCCCGGTGAATGAAAGTAACGAGAAAAACCGACATAATTCATAGTGTGTTCTGGTTCAAGTATCTGGTGTCAGCAATCAAGAACAGACTATAAGCTGGGACGGTTTCACAAAAGACAATGTGGTTTTCTCTTAAGCGTGGTGTATCCCAGATAATTTCGATGTGGCAAGTAATTCAGAGGACTTAGGATAAGATGGTGGATCAAGTTTCCGGGCGAAATCTCTCGCTCATTCAAGACAGCACAGCCAACCTATTGGGCAGCAAAACAACTCAGACTGAAGAAGTGACTCGTACAGCAGCTCAGACTACCAAGGCTGCGCCTGAAAAAGTCGAAGGTCCTCTGTCTTATGAAGACAATGTGACCATTTCCTCAGAAGCCAAAAACCGTTACGAAAAAGAGAAAGAAGTGCTGCGTTTCAGCCGCTTGGCCCAACGTAGTCCCAATCAAGTGGATGATTCTAAAGTAAGCAACTTTCGGCAACTCATTGAGCACGGCCGGATCAACGATTATCTTCGCTCATTAAATACTGATCAGATTGCCGCCAGCATTCTCAATAGCCCTGCCAAAGCATTTTTAAATACCTAGATATCATTCATTTCTGTTAGAACTGTTTTTCAACCAAATCCTAACAATACACTCCTAAGTTACACACACACAATCATTCCGGACCCGAGGTTACTCCAGATACTTCAAACGGGTCCTTTTTTATTGGCAAACGATTTAGGATATTTTCTTTTTCAGGTCGCGTTCACGCATCATAATGGTCCATTGCAGTCCCAAAGCGGGAGTTAGCACCCCATAAAAAAGCACACATTTGACCCATCCAAAAAACCACATCACCATTTCATTCCAAGCGATTTCACTATCATAGCCGACCAAAGGCTGAATTATATTATCCCATTGGGTTTGCCAACCATAGTAAATCCCAGCAGAGAGTAACATCAATCCAAACCCAACAATAAAGGTGCGCAGCAAGATATCGCGTATTAATTTCAAATTTTCATTGGTTTGCATCCATCAGATCCTCACATTACCGATTAACCATTTCAATGGGTAAGATATTTCACCGGTTCAAAAACTCACCCCGAAATTCACTCCTGAGAAAAACTGCATCTAACAAAGCAGATACAGAGCTTGTTAAAACATGTCTTACCCAAATAGAAGAGAAACTCATAAGCATTGGGTTGTTCTCATTATACATGTCCTTTTGGGTTGTGATTTTCTACCCTAAAGGAAAAACCTCCCTCGGTAGAACCGAATGAGGCTTTGAAAGGAGAGAATTTATCTCGTGTGTGTGTGTGTTTGTGTGTGGGAAAACTGACCAGCGATATGAATTACGCCAGCATCATAATCTGAGGCCGTGCAATATAGGGGAGTTCTCCTCCTGTTTGTGTTGCACCAGCCATAATAGGCATTTTTATAGACAATTTTTGAGATATCTTTTTTTGCTTGTTTTCCGGCTCTTCATCAGGATCGGCCGGCGAAGGTCCGCCCGCTCGACGTGTCATAATCGCTGCCCCAGCACCTTTTTGGTTGGTGAGTCCTAATTTTTTCAAGATTGCCGGATCAGGCAACTGAGGGTCAAATGTTGCAAGGGGCAAGCCTGTGTAATTGGATGCTGCATCACGAGCATCAATGTCTGCATCACTCAAACCTTTCAAAGAATGTGCATTGAGCGCTTTATCACTATCGCCCACCAAAACCCAATCAGTAAAGCCCATTTTCAGCGCTTTCAAAGGATAAATAATCGTATCGCGATCAGTCATTGTTTTAATATCAGCCACTGATACGCCCGTGCGTTGGCTGATAAAGTGATCGATCCGCTGGCGAATAATCGACATATCTTTGGCCGTGTCATTAATATCGTTAGATGTACCGCCTATCCCACGAGCAGAAGGCTGATGGATGAGAAGACGGGCATTTTGACTCATAAAGCGCCTTCCTTTAGAACCTGCCAAAAACAACAAAGCTCCCATGCTGGCACTCATACCACCCATAAGAATAGTGTCGACTTCAACGCCTAGGTTATGCATCGTATCAATGACGTGAAACCCATCATCCACACTCCCCCCCGGAGAGTTAATCATGAGCTTTACGGTACCGCCTATTTTCTGCTTGATTCGGCCCAATTGAGAAATGGCTTGCGTCAAGGCTTCAGCACTTTCATTGGTAACAGGGGCATTAAAACGAATCACCTGATCTGAGAGCAATTTAGCCCCACCAAACCGGAGAGAAAATTGATCACCTTGATGCCCTGTTAATTTGGGACGAGAAGAGCTGGAGCCAGCCGAAAGCTGCAATTTAGCAGATTTGGAGACAGGCTGGTGTAATACAGATGAAACGCTTGTGAATTCCATAGGGCAGTCTTACCTTTATACTTATCGTCTTCACTCTGGACTCGCCCATGTCATCTGACCAGCACAAGACACTGCCAGAACCAACACACAGTTCTTGCACAACGGTCTTGCGACCTTGCTGGCAATCGCCTCCCAAGTGCAACCCAAGGTTTTCAGCAGCATCTGCCGCCAATCACGCGAAGCGGTTTTACTTACAGAGAACGCTCATCAAAAAACACTGAGCAATATCAACCTAAAAATTGGATACGGACATTCTAACAAATATAAAAACAATTAATCAAGTACATGTTTTTTTCATTTGTCTTTTTTAGAAGATCAGTAAAACTACGGATAGGCGATCTGATATACACATGATTTCATGAAGATATCAGGAAAGGGATGTGCAAACAAAATCCCTAACCTGCTGAAACCGTGTTGAAGTCGCAACAACAGCTTAAAATAGCTATCTCACACACCTCGTATCTCACGCTCCTTAATCTCTTTATCTTTTGAGGATTCTGGATACTGACGCATGGGGTTTGCCAGCCAGGGCAACGTCAGTGTCTATTTTGTAAAACCGGCCACACCTGTTAGCCTTGCTAACCGTGGTCGGTTTTCATTTTGCAAAATATTATTTTGCGGAACGCTTTCTTGGGATTGCTTCTCGCTGCTGACAGTCCTCCAGAACGGGGCAAACATCACAGCGAGGACCAATTGGCTTACATGTCTCTTGACCGTGACGGACCAACACCCGGTTCACAATAGGCCAATATTTCATCGGAAGCGTTTTTCGAAGGCTTTCCTCTGTCTCATCAGGCGTATTGGTAACAATAAAACCCAGGCGGTTACTGATACGGTGCACATGGGTATCGACACAGACAGCTGGCAGATGATGCCCAAGACCGACCACCAGATTGGCTGTTTTGCGGCCCACACCTTTTAGCGTGAGCAGCTCGTCAATGGTTTTGGGAACAGTGCCGTCATACCGCGCCAAGATATCACGAGAGACTTCTATTAGTGTGTGCGATTTGTTTCTGTAGAAACCCACTGGGTAAATCGCTTTTTGGATCTGTTCGGCAGACAGCCGTACCATCCGCTCAGGAGTATCTGCTAGTTCAAACAACCGCAAACTGGCCGGCATTGTCACTTCATCTTTGGTTCTCAAACTCAACAGACAAGAAATGAGTACCTTGTAAGCGTCCCCCTGTGTTACCTCAGCCATTGGATGGTCTGTATAAGTCTGATCGAGCACTTCTAAGACGTGGCCCATCACAGTTACTGTGATTAAAGGCGCTTTTGCTTCTATCGATGACTGTTTGTTTGTGGGCATAGCGAAAATACCGATAAAAAGAGTAAAATAAATTCACTGGATTTCCACAGTACAAGCTTAGCGTGAGCCTAACGCAATGTCGATCTCTCCAGAAAACCAAAGTCTGCAAGACCTGTTTGACAGTGCCCTTAAGCACTACGAAAACGGGCAGTTCGCTGAAGCCAAAAGCACCTTTCAACAACTGTGCGAGCTAAGCCCCACCATGAGCGAAGCATGGCTTAATCTTGGCAATGCTTGCTTTAAACTCGATGAACTGATTGATTCAGAAAAACACTGGCAAAAAGCCATTGAGCTAAACCCACTTGAGGCCAATGCTTATCTCAACTTGGGAAATCTATTTTTTAAACGCGACATGTTTAAACGAGCCACTTACTACTGGGAGCAATTTAAATCCATTAAACCCCGCAGTAAAAGCGTTTGGCTGAATCTAGGACTTGCCTATGAGCGTCTCGGCTGGATGGATAAGGCACTGGAAAATTACCAAGGGTTTATGAGTCTCGATCCTCAGTCCAAGGAGACCCGAGAGCTTGACAAGCGCTTTCGTTCTGCAAAAGCAATTGTGGATAGCAACATCAAGCTCGCACAAAAAGCCCTTTCTCAAGGCCTCATTACCAAAGCCAGAGAAGTGTATGAAAAAACAATTCCCCTCTATCCCGTCTCTGCCATCACACACAAAACCTTTGCGGCGGTGCTCTATCAGCAAAAAGAATATAAAGACGCCTTAGAACAGTACCTCTTGGCTCACCAAAAGGATCCTGAAGATCCGGGCATCTTGATCAATATTGCAATCATCTATGAGTACCAAAAAAAAGGGATTGACGCCCTTTGGGCCTACCATGCCGCACTAGAACTCCCCAATTGCCCAGATGCTAGCCGTGTGAAAAAGCGCCTCGATGACCTCTATCAGGCCTGTCAAAATCAATTTGGCATATATCTTGATGAGGCCTCTCAGGATTTGCGAAACGGCAAATT
>CAZZIY010000156.1:0-5256 GCA_964654525.1 uncultured Vampirovibrionales bacterium
AAACGCTTGATGATTACTGGGTGTCTTGCCCAAAATTCCAGCAAGAACTTCTGGATTTGTTCCCAGAAGCTGATGCGGTGATTGGCATCAATAATGTCCCGGAAGTGGCTGATGTTTTGGCCCGGGTTGAGCGCGGAGAACGTGTACTGGCAGTCCAACAGGACCCTACTTATATCTTGGAAGAGGATGTTGTGCGCAGACACGTTACAGTGGGAGCCTATACGTATCTCAAAATTGCAGAAGGGTGTGATTATCAGTGCTCTTTCTGTATTATTCCCTCCATGCGAGGGGCGTTTAGAAGCCGTTCTATTGCCAATTTGGTTGAGAATGCAAAAGCCTTGGTTGATCGTGGGGTATCAGAACTGGTTTTGGTTGGACAAGATACGACGAGCTACGGTAAAGATATTGACTCTAGCCTTCCTCAGCTTTTACAGGCTCTAAACGATATTGACGGTCTGTCTTGGATTCGTTTTATGTACGCCTATCCCAATCTGGTTTCTGATGAACTGCTTGAGACCATCGACGGTTGTGACAAGGTTGTAAAGTATCTAGACTGCCCGCTGCAGCACAGTCACCCAGAAGTGCTTAGACGGATGCGAAGACCAATGACAGATTTACCTGAGTTCGTTCAGCGTGTGCGCAGTAAAATCAGAAATGTAAAACTGCGAACCTCTTTTATTGTTGGGTTTCCAGGAGAAACAGAGGCGCATTATCAGCATTTAAAACAAACCATTGAAACCTTGCGTTGGGACCGCCTTGGGGTGTTTGAATATTCTGATGTGGACACAGCCCATAGTAAGACACTTGACGGGAAAGTCCCAAAATCTGTGATTAAAGCCCGGCGAAATGAGCTTATGGCCCTTCAGCAGCAAATATCATTTGAGCTCAATCAATCTCTGGTGGGTCAAGTGCTCCCTGTGTTGGTTGAGACAATACACCCCTTTGGCGCTATTGAGGGACGAACACAGTGGGATGCCCCTGAAGTCGATAATTCAGTTTTGATTAAAGGCACTGCTGGAGCTCAAGTCCTTCCAGGCGAGATTGTTCCGGTTGAAATCACCAGTGCAACTCCCTACGACCTTAAAGGCCGTATTATCTGAGTTTCCCAAAGATTCGGTCCGCGTATCAAATCATTTACACTTGCTTCCTCGACAGAGCGTGATTTTTTATAATAATAACGTGGCAAAGCAAGAGAGTTTAGTGATTCAAGGCAACTTTGCACCACGCATGGGGGTTCGTACACTCCGAGTGATTGCGCGGTTAATGGCGCTTGTTTTGGCTGTCTTGATTCTGGGGGGGGTCATTGTATACGGTCTCTCAGTTAACCTGGAAACCTCGCTGAAGCGATTGGGCCAGAAAACAACAGCGATGTCTGATGAAAACAAAGAACTGCAGGTGCAGTTAAACCGAATTCAGTCGTTTCAAAATGTGGCCAACGTGGCCAAAAATGCCCCCAAGCTGCATCAGCCAGAAGAGATTATTAGGGTCAATGTTTCACATGCTCCTCATTTTCCAGAATACCGGCCTTATCACGGCAATTATGTGAGGGTTTATGGTTACTAGGCGCGGTCAACGACAATATGAATCTGAAAAAGAGTCCATTAGGCGTCCTCCTCGATCTGTATTGCCGAGGGTGAAAGACCATCTGAGGCCCTATAAGTTTGTTTTTCTTGCTTTGACTGTATTTATGTTAGCAATTATCGCTAAGTTGATGTATATCCAGCTTTGGGATGCCCCTAAACTTAAGAGGCAGGCGCAAATATCACGGCTGCAGACAGTGGCATTATATAACCGAGGCCGAATTTTGGACCGAAAAGGGGTAATTCTGGCTCAAGATACCATTTTGTATGATCTGTTTGCACATCCCCAGTATTATTGGAAGGCAACACCGCAGCAAATTGCAGATGTGCTGGCGCCTATTTTAAAAATGGCGGTGCCAGATCTGGCACTAAAACTGGCAGAGCCTGATTTAAGCACAATTGGGGTGGCGAAAAATTTGCATAAGTCCATTGTGGAAAAGATTCATCAAGCCAGGTTGGTTATGAAGGCGGTTGATGCAAAAACCAAGCAGGTGATTACCGATGATGAGGGGCATGTGGTGACACACCGGGTGGCCCTGCCAGGTCTGGATTTTAATAAAAAAGTGGTACGCAACTATCCACAAGGTTCTCTGGCGGCCCATATTTTGGGTTATGTCAATGATGAGGCCGGCATTAGTAGCGGGGTGGAGGATTATGCAAAGGCTTGGTTGAGAGAGCCTCCGGCTGATTTTCGCCGTCCGGAAATTAACGGCCGGGGTGATTTTATTCACGTCGAGCAATTTACACCCCGAATGTTGACGCAAACTTTGGATGCACAAGATCTCTCTCTGACGATTGATGCTAGGCTTCAATATGTGGCAGAAAGAGAGCTGGCTTTGGGGCTCGAAAAAAACAAAGCAAAGCGCGGTACGGTAATCATGATGGACCCGCGTACCGGTGAATTGCTGGCTTTTGCGGTGCTGCCGACCTATGAACCGGAACGATATTTTCAGGCACAACCTGAAGCCCTAAAAAATTGGGCAATTAGTGATGTGTATCCCCCCGGCTCTACGATGAAGATTCTGACAGTGGCTTCAGGGCTTGAGACGGGGGTGATCAACCGTCATAGTCATTTATTGGATACCGGCCGAATGACGATTGGCGGTTGGACTATTCAAAACTACGATTTTAAAAAACGAGGTGCTCCTGGGGAGATTGATTTGGTCTCTTTGCTTCAGCATTCAAGCAATATTGGGAGTGCCAAAATCTCCATGATGATGAAGCCTGAAGAGCACAGAGAGCTGTTACATCTTTTTGGCTTTGGCCAAAAGGCGGGTCTGGAAACCCCGGGTGAATCGGCCGGGATATTACTGCCTCTGTCTGGTTGGGATCAGACCACTCACGCCACGATTGGCTTTGGTTACGGCTTGGCTGCTACTCCGCTACAAATGGCATCTGCTGTTGCCTCTATTGCTAATGGTGGCGTCTGGAATCCACCTCATATCATTAAAAGTGATAAAAAATACCCATCCCACCGTGTTATTTCAAAGGCTACCGCTAAAACAATAACGGAAATCCTAGTAGAAAGTATTCAAACGGCTAAAACGTCAACAGTTCGACTCGAGGGTATTAATGTTGCTGGAAAAACAGGTACTTCTCGTAAGCCAAAAGAGAATGGTCGGGGGTATGACTCCAGTGTGTTTACCTCTTTTGTTGGTTTTTTTCCTGCTGAAGCTCCTAAAGTGTTGATTATGGTTGTGGTTGATAGTCCTGCTGTGGGTGAAGCCTGGGGTAGTACAGTGGCTGGACCTATTTTTAAGGCGATTGCTGAGGAAACAGTGAGTTATTTAGGGCTTAAAGCTGATAGAATAGCCACACTGGCAAGAGAAAACTCAGTGAAAAATCTCACAGAAAGTAGACGCCAATGAAGCACGATGGAAAGTCCTTAACCTCAATAAGCCTTAAACTAGAAACCCTGCTTACAGGGTTTAAGACCTATCTTGCCTTTGATTGGGTACGACAAGGTAATTTAGAATCAGCTATAGAGATAACCAGCATCACGAGTGATTCCAGAGCTGTCACACCTGGTGGGATTTTTGTGGCTTTGTCCGGGGTTAACACAGACGGGCACCAGTATCTTCAACAAGCTGTCCAATCTGGGGCGAGCTTGTTGGTTTGTGACAAAAACGTATTGGCGCAAAGAGCCTCGTTATTAAACGGGTTGAACTTAGACAGTGTGGCAGTAATTGCAGTAGAAAATACCTATAGGGCATTGGCCTGTCTGAGTGCTTTATTTTACGGAGAACCTGCAAAAAAGTTAACGATGGTTGGCGTAACAGGAACCAACGGAAAGACTACTGTGACCCATTTGGTGGAGCAAATGCTGCTTGATTGGCATAAAAATGCCGCTGTGATTGGGACGCTGGGGATTAAAACCTCGTTATCACAGCAGTATGAAACAACAGGGCATACCACCCCCATGGCGCCAGAACTGCAAAAGACATTGTCTGATCTGGTTTCTAAAAAGACAGACTATGTGGTGATGGAAGTCAGTTCACACGCACTTGATCAAGACAGAACGTATGGATGTACGTTTCAAGTGGCTGTGGTCACCAATGTGACCCAAGATCATCTCGATTATCATAAGACCATGGCCCGCTACTGTGAGGCCAAAACACGTTTGTTTTCTGCTCTGCTCCCTGGTGCTTCGGCGGTGATTAATCTAGATGATGCGTGGGCCCAGGAATTTGTGAAAGCGACGCCGGAACAGGTGTGTCAGTGGACCTACAGCATTGATGACCCGAACGCTTCCGTGCGGGCCACCCAGGTGGCGTTTGGGATCGACGGCTCTCAGTTTCATGTGCTCACTCCTGCTGGGCAGGCGGATATCAATCTCAAAATTGCCGGTCGATTCAGTATTTATAATGCTCTTGCCGCTCTGTGTGTTGGGCTTTCTCTGGGAATTCCACTGGATAATGCGGTTTCTTCTCTTGAGAAAGTAAAGGGAGTGCGCGGGCGGTTTGAGGTGGTCGCCACCAAGCCGTATGTGATCGTCGATTATGCTCATACGCCCGATGGTTTGGAGAACGTTCTGAGTGCTGCAAAGAGAGTGACACCAGAAGGCGCTCGCTTGATTGCTGTGTTTGGCTGCGGGGGTGACCGAGACGCGACAAAACGGCCAAAGATGGGAGCTATTGTCGAAAGAATTGCGGATCTGTTGGTTGTGACTTCGGATAACCCTCGCTCTGAAGATCCGCAACAGATTATTACAGATATTTTGAGCGGGATTCAGCGATTTGACTCCACACGAATGATCGTTAATGCGGACCGCGAAGAGGCTATTCACCGTGCAATCGATCTTGCCGGGCCAGACGATATTATTGTGATAGCCGGTAAAGGTCATGAAGATTATCAAATACTGGCAGACCGGGTGATTCACTTTGACGACCGTGAAGTAGTGCAGGCCTATATGGCTGTGGCGCGGTAGGGAGATAGGCTGGTGTTGAGCATTCAAACAAATCCTGCTGAATTGGATTTAACCCAAAAGCCTGCGGTCCATTTTATTGGGATCGGCGGTATTGGGATGAGCGGACTGGCAAAACTCTTGTTAGAATCAGGGTTTCAGGTGTCTGGTTCTGATCTTCGCGAGAATGTACAAACCCAAAATCTAGCAGCCTTGGGCGCGACGCTCCGGATAGGACCACACCTGGGTAATTTGGATTGGTTAAAGCACGCT
>CAZZIY010000157.1:0-5253 GCA_964654525.1 uncultured Vampirovibrionales bacterium
CTTTTAGAGAGAGTCTCAGGGAGTACCCCCATGGCCAGCTTACCTCCTCACCTGCAAGTTTCCGTTTTAATTTTCCTGAAATCACTGGCGACTCCAGTGGTTTTGTACTCTGAAAACCCGATGCAGCTCTACGAAGAAATGAAAGGCCTGATCAAAGCGGCCAACCAAGCTGCTCCCAAGCTGATTGAGAAACCAGGGGTTGGCCCCCTCAAGCGGGTTTGTTTTACCGATACCATGTTGATGGGTGTGGCACTTCAGTCTGACCCCAGCGTGGGAGGAACGGGGCCCTCAGGGGCGCCTCAGGCAGGGCCACCTCAAGCCGGACCACCGCAAGGTCCGCCTCCTAATCGCCCCCCTCAGGGCCCGCCTGTTGCAGGACCGCCGCGTTAGTCGTTAAAAATAACTTAGGACTGAGCCCCTTGCTGCATCTTTTTGCGCAGTAAGGCCAAGTGCTCTTCAGTCTCTTTGATCTCTGCTGTGTTGTTGGTGCGTTGGATGTAGAGCTCAAAGGTTTCAAGTGCGAGTTGAAATTGTTCAGTCTTTTCGTAGGCATATCCCAGATTGTTGTAAGCTGTGGCGTATTTTGGGTCGAGTTGAATTGCCTGTTTATAGTGAGGAATCGATTGTTCAGGCTCATTTTTACAGTAATAGGCAAGGCCAAGTTGGTTATACGCCTTTGCATAGTGCCCGTCTATCTCGATGGTGCGTTCACAGTAGCGAATGGTCTCATCCCAGTTACCCGATTTGGCCAGACTGATCGACAGCTCGTAATTGCCCTCTAAGCTGTTGGGATCAATCGCCAGTAGTGCTTTATACGCCTCAATCGCCTTGTCGTATTTTCGGGTCGAGTCACAGAGTTTCCCCAGGAGCAAATAGAGGCTTGGGTTGCTAGAATCCAGCTGTGTAGCACGTTCATAGGCTTCAATGGCTTTTGCTTTATTGCCGCTGCCCTCATAAATTAAGCCCAGAAAGTAATGAATGTCTGAATCTCCAGGACTTAGCTCAGCAGCTTGCTCAAGTAAGGGCTTCGCTTTTTCTTTTTCGCCTTCATCAAAAAGCACTAAAGAAAGGTTATAGAGGGTGTCCACATCTTCAGGATCGAGATCCAATGCTTGTTGAAAAAAATCCTTAGCCAAGCTTAATTTATTCATTTTTTGGTGAATCAATCCCAACGTATAGTAGGCGTTGGCAAAACCAGGATCTTTACTCAGGCATTTTTCCAGATAACGAATACTTTCTTCGATTTGCTCTTGTTGATAACTGTCCAGAGCCAAGTTATACAAGGCTTCGGCTGATTGTGGCGGGGTAGCACCGCCTCGCTGCTTTTTCCAAAACAAGAAGCCACCGCCAGCAACAGAGGCCAGAAGCGCAACAGCAATCCCAGAAAACACCCAAACATCCATGCCCAAAATACTCAATCCTGCCGAAGAAGCAGCAGCTTCTGCCGCGGGAACAGTGGCCGTAGCCGTATGAGCAAGATTGACTGGCTGTGACGGCTCTGGAGGGCTGGTCGGAATATGTGTGGTTGCGATCAATAGAGACACTGTTGTTACGATCATTAGGGTTTCGTCAAGTAATTGAAGGGCATGTGTGGGCGGGCTATTTGGGGTAGGGCATGCCCACTCATTTTATACTACAATGCAACTTCCGAAATCGTATCCCCCTCCAGAATGACAGAGTCAAAACTCAGGGTGAACCGGCACCGACTGGCAGTGGATTTGGAAAATCCCCCGTAGACCAGGGAGACATTTCCGTCAGCCAAGACTTCATTGGAGCGAGAAGACCACTTCATTTGAGGGGCTCTGAGTTCTGAAGGCTTCTCTTCGGTGGTTTTGGCAACGACACCTCCTGTTAAAAAAACGGCTTTATCCGCTTCGAGATAACGGCCAGTCGGGGCGGTAAATTGAAGAACGGGTTTACCAGAGGCGTTGTAAAAAGTGCCGGAAACACCTTGTAAATCCGCACCTGAACGATCTTCATAAAACTGTGTATGTTCCGCCTTTATCTCCCACTGCTTTTCAGACCCCTTTGTGATTGTAAAGGTCACATTTTGCCCCGTAACATCATTATTTGTGCTGGGGTTGTTGGGGTTATTGGGTGCACGGCCTTTATTCTCGTGAATCAGGGAGTCGGCCATATAGAGGGCACCTGCGGTGAGCAGGGCCATCAGCACCAGGGCAATGACAAAAAAACGTTTTTTGGGGGCCATGGGATGTTATTTATCCTGCCGCAACAGGCTTGGGGCTCGCCAGTACGGAATCGTACCAGAATTTCTTTTGACGCTCACCAATCTCATCGACATGGATGTGTTTAATCTCTGTGTACTCTTTGAGACCTTCTAGCCCGAGTTCGCGGCCAATGCCAGATTGTTTGTAGCCACCAAAGGGCGCCTTTTCGCTGACCAAATGGTACTCATTAATCCAAACAGTGCCGGTTCTCAGCGCTTTAGCAACGCGTAATGCTTTTTCGGCATCTTGGCTCCAGACCGCACCGGCCAGACCGTAAATAGAGTCATTTGCCTTTTGAATTACTTCATCCAGAGTCTTAAAGCGCTGAACAACCAAGACTGGTCCAAAAATCTCTTCACGAGCAATGGCCATGGTGTTATCCACATTGACAAAAACGGTCGGTTCCACAAAACAGCCTTTGGCCAGAGAGGCATCTTGTGGAATATTACCGCCTAAAATGCATTCAGCACCTTCTTTTTTACCCGTTTCAATGTATTTGAGTACACGTTCTTGTTGCTTCTTGGAGACCAAGGGGCCCATATCGGTTGCTTTATCAGCAGGGTCACCCAGTTTGATCTGCCGGGCTTTATCCAGAAAGCGTGTCATAAATTCATCGTAGATACCGTCTTGCAAAAAGAGTCGACTGCCAGCCGTACAGCATTGACCTTGATGAAAGAAGATGGCAAATAGCGACCCATCAACGGCCATGGGTAAATCCGCGTCATCCAGGACGATGTTGGCCGATTTGCCCCCGCATTCTAAGGTCACTTTTTTCATTCCAGGAGCGGCACAGGCCATAATATGTTTGCCAATTTCTGTCGAACCCGTAAAGGCAATTTTATCCACCAATGGGTGGGTGGCCAGAGCTTCTCCGGCTTCTTTCCCGAAACCAGTCACAATGTTAATCACCCCGGGCGGGAGATCTGTCTCAGCAAGCAGTTTGGCAAAGGCCATGGCACTAAGCGGAGTTTCCTCTGCAGGTTTTAACACCACCGTGTTGCCAGCCGCAAGAGCGGGGCCTAATTTCCAGATGGCCATTTGTAAGGGAAAGTTCCAAGGGATAATTTGGGCGCACACCCCAATCGGCTCTCTGTAAATACGGTTATTGCTCACGCCTTGATGACTTAAAGCATCCAAAGGTTCTGAAAGATCATTGGCTGCTAAATCCACAAAATAGCGAAAATGCTTGTTGCAGTTCCATAAATCGCCCTTTGCTTTACGGAACGTGGAGCCTGAGTCGGCGATTTCCATCGCGGTGAGTTCTTTGGCGTGAGCTTCCAGCTTGTCTGCAATTTGTAGCATGACAGCCTGACGCTCTAAGCCAGTCATTCTGGGCCATGGGCCTTCATCAAACGCTTTTCGGGCGGCTTTTACCGCTTTATCCACATCGGCAGCCTGCCCCCGGGCAAAGACGCCTGTGAGCTCTCCATTAAAAGGGTTGACACTTTCAAAGGTTTCACCAGCAGCGGCAGGGATGAATTCCCCATTAATAAAGAGTGAGTAGGTTTCCATTGGCTTGAGGTCCTTATCGCGTGGGCATATCGTTCAGAAATCTTACTACAATCATGACTTATAAGCGTTCTAAAATGACGGCAATGCCTTGTCCCACCCCAATACACATGGTAGCAAGACCGTACTTGCTTTGGGGACGGCGCTGAAGTTCATACATCAGGGTGCCCACAATTCTCGCGCCACTGGCACCCAGTGGATGCCCTAGTGCGATAGCACCCCCGTTCACATTGACTTTAGCTGGATCAAGGGCTAAATCCTGCATGCAGGCAAGGGATTGTGCGGCAAAGGCTTCGTTCAGCTCAATCAAATCTATGTGATCGATGGATAAACCCGCTCTTTTCAGAGCTTTTTCTGTCGCTGGGACCGGGCCAATCCCCATGCAGGCGGGGTCAACACCAGCCACTGCGGTAGAGACAATGCGAGCCAAAGGTTTTAAGTTTTGCTTGCTTGCAAAGGTTTCAGAACAGATTAGCAAGGCGGCAGCCCCATCATTCACTCCAGAGGAATTGCCGGCAGTTACGGTTCCTCCGTCTCTAAAAGCTGGCTTTAGTTTGGCCAAACTCTCTAGGGTTGTGTCAGCCCGGGGATGTTCATCAACTGTCACTTGAAGCGGATCGCCTTTTTTCTGTGGGATAGAGACAGGAATCAGCTCATCGGCAAATCGGTGATTCGCTTGTGCGGCTGCGGTTTTTTGCTGAGAGGCGAGTGCAAAGCTGTCTTGGGCCTCTCTGGATAATTGATAGCGCTCGGCCACGTTCTCTGCCGTTTCACCCATACTATAGGGGTGGTGCATTGCCGCCAGTTTTGGGTTGGTAAAACGCCAGCCGATGGTGGTGTCAAAAATGTCTACTTGCCGGGCAAAGGGCTGAGACGTTTTAGCCATCACAAACGGGGCCCGGGTCATGCTTTCCACACCGCCTGCGATATACAACTCGGCTTCTCCTGCGGCAATAGCATGGGCTACCTGATTAACAGCCATCATGCCAGATCCACAAAGCCGGTTGACAGTTCCTCCCGCCACACTGATCGGGAATCCTGCCAGGAGCAAGGCCATTCTGGCAACATCTCGGTTGTCTTCCCCGGCCTGATTGGCACAACCTAAGATTACATCTTCGATTGAACTTAGGTCTAAAGAAGGATTTCGAGACATCAGGGCTCTCAACGTCAGTGCAGCCAAATCATCTGGCCGAACATCTTTGAGGACCCCGCCGTACCGGCCAATCGGAGTCCGAACGGCATCTACAATCACGGCAGTTGAAGTGGCAGAAAACATGAGAGCAGCGTCCTTTCAGGAGAAGCGTTTAGACAAGTAGTGGTTTTGTGCTGGAAACCGTATCAAGATAATGGTAGAAACCTTGTCCCGTTTTTTCACCCAGTTGGTTGGCCCAAACTTTTTGCCGCAGCAAGGGGAGTGGACGGTAACGATCGTCCCCGTGCACCTGATGGAGATGTGTGAGTGTTGCCAAAATGACATCCAGGCCAATTTTATCCGCCCACCGTAAAGGACCCATGG
>CAZZIY010000158.1:0-5253 GCA_964654525.1 uncultured Vampirovibrionales bacterium
TCGATTCGTGTAGAAGATTGTCCTATGTTAGCAGAGCTTCATGAAAAGAAAAAACTGGATATTGCCATTATCGAAGTGGGGCTGGGCGGACGGCTTGATGCAACCAATATCATTCCATCCCCCTTATTAACAATCATTACCCATATTGGCTGGGATCATATGGTGCATCTGGGAAACACCCTTGCCAAAATTGCCACTGAAAAAGCGGGCATCATCAAAGCAGGATGTCCTGTGGTACTGGGTCCTCAAATTACAGACGAGGCGCTTCGCGCTATCCAGGAACGGGCTAGCCAAACAAACGCATCTAAAGTGATTCAGGCCAGCAATCAAGCACTCACCTGGCAAGAACCAAGCACTCCTGAAAATCATCTTAGCCTCTTCAACGAGAAAACCAATAGGCATTACGAGATGACACTGCAAGGACTGTACCAAAAAGAAAATTTAGCCACAGTCTTAACCGGTATTGAAGAGTTGAAAGCCCTTGGTTACAGCATCTCAGAAGAGGCAATTACTCGAGGGCTTGCAACCGTATCCTGGCCCGTGCGGTTTCAGTACTTCCCGCAACGACGCCTTGTCCTCGACGGGAGTCATAACCTGGACGGCATAGAGACACTGGCCGAGACCATTGCTAAACGTATCGATCCAGATTTACCCCTGATGCTCATTCTCTCACTTCAAGAAAATCGAGAGATATCAAAAACACTGACGCCATTAATGAGAGTACTCAAAGAGTTTCAAAACCCGCATAATCAATTTTATTGTATTCAAGGGCCAGAATCACATCGCTATCATTCAGGGAATGCCTTATGTTCTTACGTTGAAAATGAGCTATCCTCCAATTGGTCTGTGGATTTTCGGTTTTCTTTAGCAAACTTATTGCATTTAGAAGAAGGGGATAACCTCATCACTTCCTGGAATTTAAGGAACCCCAAAGGGTTCTGCATTATTACAGGTTCACTCTACACAGCGGGTCTGTTTCTCAAAGCCCTCAGGGAGCTGTAGTAAAACGTTACGTTAACAAATCGTTGTACCTCGTTGTCCTGGGAAAGCAGCATGCCTATACTGAGGGAGACGTCTATCATTTGAATTAGAACCCCAATAGAAACCCTTAAAAAAGAGAGAGTCGCATTATTTATGAGCTCAATGCAAAAAAATCTGCTCAAACTCCTCACCTTTGAAGTATTTGAGCGTCTTTCGCGGTTTTATTCTCTCCTGGAACGCTACGGAGAAGAAGTGCCTGCCGATAACCAGCCGATCGTGGCGTACATTGGCAAGCGTTTAGACGAACTTCGCGACCAGCTGCTGAGCGAGAAGGCGGAGTTTAGACTACTCTATAGCGAGAATGCCAACCCTATTTTGATGAATAATGCACAGGCCTCTGCCATGTTGGAACGGTGTTTGTTTCAACCCTACAATACGATGAATGAACTGCTTGCCTTATTTAGTCGAGGGGTTCGTTGCGAGGTTTTACCGGAACTCTTTATTGCCTTAAAGGAATTCCCAAGCCCTGTTGATTTTGGACTGGTTCGAGCCAGACAAGGCCCATTTACCAGAAGTATTTTACTGGCCCAAGAGTTGCCTCATAACATTGAAGCCGCTGATTGCCCGTATCCTCCCAGTGAAGAGCTGATAATTGAGGCCCTGCCCGTTTTACAGCAGGCATCCCCCTTGGGTTGGGTTTGGCTACTAAGACGTCAGCTGAGTGCTTGGGTGAACGGTAATGAGGCATTGGAAGCGTTTCGCGTCAAAAATAAATCTGTCTTTGAGGATGTGGCCTTCTTTCGCAGACTCGTATTTCACTTGGCTGAAGTTCGTGTTTTTGGCCCTGCAGCGTATTATTTTGGCCTTACAGAAGCATTGGTGCAAAAAGACCGTGTCTATTTTGAGCGCATTGAGCCTGCGATGTTCTTTGCGGTTAACCACGGCCATTTCATCGAGAAAAATTTAGTCCTCTTTCACGAGGCTTCTGAGCATGCGGGCAGTATTTTAGAGAATGCCGTGGTTTTGGGCGGGATGTCTGAGCGTTTTCTGCATAAAGATCACATTCAAGAGCTTCTTCTAACACTGGAGCGATTGCTTCCAGACAAGGTGGCCTTCACAGAAAAGCAGTTTGAGCGCTCTGTTTTGCTACAAAACAAACTTGAGGAAGACATTTTAATCAGTAGTTCTTCGTTTTATCCTCTCACTGAGGCGGATGAACGGCTTCAGTTGTTTAATGTGGCCATTGAAAACGGAACCGCTCCGGCAGACGGGGTGTACGAAGTTCTGAACATGGTAGAGGAGACCCCCAGCCACGTTCGAGAAATTCTCAATGCAGGGTGGATTCAAAAATTGGAACGTCACTCTGCTTGGTTATACACCGCTTTAGAGACAGAGGACGGTTTTGAACGACTGAAAGATTCGGTCTCTCATCTGGACGGTTTATTGCTTCGCTCTATCGAAACCGCTGAGCTGCACCGCATGCTCTTGTGCTCGGCTTAAATAGGATTTAAAGGAAATAGGCGCATGATTTTAAATGAACTTCAAATTTTGGAACGCTTGGTGCATCCCGACCCAGAGAAACGGATTGTGATCACGCCGTTGGTAAATCCGAGCGAACAATTTGGACCCACTTCTGTGGACTTAAGATTGGGTACAGATTTCCAGGTGATGCGCCGTTCCAATCTTACCCATTTAGACCCGATGAGCGCCTGTGCCGATATGGGGCGGGGGCTGCAACGGACCATGCAGCACGTGAAAATCAGGCCCACAGAGCCCTTTGTACTTCATCCCGGTGAATTTGCATTGGCTTCAACTTTAGAGTTTGTGCGTATTCCCTTGGATTTAGCGGCCCGTCTGGAAGGACGGAGCACGTGGGGGCGACTTGGGCTCCAAATCCACGCCACTGCTGGGTTCGTTGATCCTGGGTTTATTGGTGCGCTTACGTTTGAGCTCTCCAATGTAAGTACCATCCCGCTGGAGCTATACCCCGGGGTGCGAATTTCACAGATCTGTTTCTTTGAAGGTGCGGCCACTGCCCTGCCCTACGCTCAAAAACGGTTTACAAAATATAGCCGAAAAGCGTCTACGGCCTCTTCTCAGTTTTTCAAAGACCCTGAATATCAACGAATTCGTAACGCGCAACTTATTTCAAAGTAAGCGTTCTCATCACCGACTCAATTTTGTTAAGATCCACCGTTGTTCTGGGGTCTAGCCCCTCAATGGGATCTTTTTTAATCCCAGCGCCCAGCAGTATACCATCTGCAGCTTGGTAGTACGCTTGGGCATTGTCTCTATTAAGCGCCGTGCCAACCCACATAGGAACAGGGAATTCTTGTTTCAGTTGCTCAATATCACCCGGGGCAAGCTCTTGTTCACTCAACAAGAGGGTTTTTTCCATCGGATGCTTCAACATCGTCTGGATAAGATGCCGAAGATAACCAAGAGGGTCTCGCCAAGGGGCTTCTCTCTGTGGAGCCGGGACAACATTATTGATAGAGACATCCAACAGCCACATCGGGGGGGTCAACAGTTTCATTTGATGCTGTGTCTGCAGCAATTCTTGCAAGCAACCGCCCACCATCCCGGCTTCTGTAATCCGGGTACCCACCAAAACAGGAATACGGATAAAGGCGGCTTGGACATTCATCGCAATGGCGAGAGACGATTTGGGGTCGTTATTGAGAACAGAAATGCCCAGAGGGAGCTGCGTCAGCTGCTTCACCCTATCTGCGGCGAGCGCCATCAGCACTGCCGCGGCCGGATCCAATCGCGGCGGGGTGTAGGGCTGGTCGTAATAATTTTCAAACAAAAGAGCACTCACCCCACCACTGGCCAATGCGGCGGCTTCTTGCTCAGCGCGGTGGATCACCTCGTCTACGTCACCCGCCCAAGCGGCAGAGCCTGGTAAGGGCAACAAATGGATCACGCCAATGACCGGTTTCACGGCAGACTTCGTCAAAGGGGGATTTGCATCTTTAAGTGTTTGAATGGGTGTAGAAGATGACATTTGGGGCATCATTTTGATTTCAGCCTGTTTTATGAGAGTGTTACGGTTGAGGAACGCAAGTATGGTATGTTATTAACCCACACAGACATGAGTGGAAGACGCCATTCTCTCATGAAATAACCTCCTAAAACCCATTTTTTTGAATTCTTCCCCACCAACAAAAGACCTCTCTGAAGACCTCCGTGATGAAAGAAACCTCTTTAAAAGCCTCCTTAAACCCTCTTGCGACCCCGGTCATTGCCATTATCGGGAGGCCCAATGTTGGAAAATCCACATTAGTAAACCGAATTCTGGGAAAACGTCAGGCCATCGTCGACGATCAACCTGGTGTCACCAGAGACCGGGCCTATTTCCCCAGTCAGTGGAACGGGAAAGACTTTATCTTGATGGACACCGGAGGTCTGGTTCCAGACGGAGACGGGGCTTTTGAAAGTGAAATTAATCAACAAGTCCACATTGCTCTTCAAGAAGCCCATGTGGTTGTTTTTTTGGTAGACGGAAAGTCGGGCATCACCTCCCTCGATTCGCAGATTGCACATCAACTCAGGCAACATAAAAAGAAGGTCCTGCTGGCCGTCAATAAAGTAGACACTTTTGACGATCAGCCCTTCATCCATGAATTTCATCAACTGGGTTTGGGACAACCGGTGCCCGTGTCCGCTTTACACGGGAGTGGGGGTGTGGGCGATCTGTTAGACACCATGGTAGTCGAAGGCTACGCCGAACTTGAGAAAGACTGCCGTGAAGAAGACAGCCGCTTAGAGTCATCAGGGATTATGCGTGTGGCCTTGGTAGGCCGACCCAATGTGGGGAAATCTTCCATTTTAAACAAGCTTGCAGGCAAAGAACGTGTGATTGTGAGTGATATTCCTGGGACGACCCGTGATGCCGTAGACTGGACAGTACATTGGGAGGGAAAACCCTATACTTTTGTGGATACTGCCGGAATTCGTAAAAAAGGCAGAGTGGACTACGGGGTAGAACTATTCTCTGTGGACCGCTCTATACGTGCGGTTGAAGAATCGGATGTCACCGTGATGTTGCTCAACGCGGAAGAAGGGGTGACTGAACAGGATAAAAAAATTGTAGAAATAAGCCATAAGGCAGGCAACGCTCTGGTGTTGGTGATGAACAAATGGGATCTAGTTGAGAACAAAAATACCCATTCCGCCCAAGAATTCAGCAAGAAGATTTACAGCGAAATGCCCCACGCAAACTTTGCCCCCATCCTGTTCACCAGCGCCAAAACGGGGCAACGGCTCCAC
>CAZZIY010000159.1:0-5247 GCA_964654525.1 uncultured Vampirovibrionales bacterium
GGCTGCTGCAAGAATCTGTACAGCCACTCAAGGCCGTTTTTTCTATAAAATTCACGTGTCTTAACAAACTCTGGGGTACCCATTGTCTCTACAAGAAGAAGGCGTTCTCCTCGTTTTTGAAGAAGCAATTCAAGATGTTTAATCAACTTTGTACCGATTCCGCGCCCTTGACAAACGGGCATCACCGCTATGGCAAGAAGGTTAAAAGTACCATTGGTCATCCGTTCTGGCTCACAGTAACAAATGGCATTAAGTTCCCCGTTACTCTCATAGGTTAGCCAAATATGAGAACATTGGGGATCATCAAAGAAGCTAGCAGTCATATCATTGAGCATCTCTGGGGGAAACAGATCCACCGCCGAGATAATGGCCATCAGTGCTGAGAGATCGCTTTTAGCGATAGGTCGAATTTTTGTATTGCTTGTCATGGGAGGGTATATATCCTGTCTAAACATCATCCAAGTCAATAAATGTTGGACTCAAAATGATGGAAGCAGTATACCCAAATAGACAACAAGGGTTTGTCATCTCGATTTAGCCAACTAGGGAAAGTCGTGGCTGAAAGCCAACAGCTTGGGTTTGGTTGTTCTGCTGAGCGGCTGGATTGTTACCAAACAGTCCGGCATTGAGCGCAGCGTTAACCGCAAAGGGATTGGTACCCTGTTGTTGCTGTTCTTGTGCTCGACGCTCTCTGGCCTCTTTGGCCCGATCGTAGGCCTCAATGGCAGCCAAATCTTTTTCTGCAGACCCTTGAGGGGTAAGCCCGCGGGCTACCAGATCATCATTATAAGGCGACTGCTTGGGTTTATTGCCTTCGGGTCCTTGAGCAGGCTTTTGCCCCTGGGGATGATGCCCGCGGTGTCCGTGATGAGCACGTCGGCCCTGATTTTGATTTTTAAGCCGTGGGTCTTGCCCGTTTTGGCCTGACTGAATGCCTGTTGGCTGAATATCCAAAGTTCAACTCCAATATGATTACTCTCTCTATAAAAATAAAAACATCTCACCCAGGATTATTGTCACCACAATCGTATAGCATCATATAGATTGATGCCGAAACAGATCAGTGAGACTTTAGTTAGACGCTGACTTGTCCAAGAACTGTTTCAGCATCCGAAAACTCAAGCAACTCAATCTCATAGCCATCAGGATCTTCAATAAATGCCATCCAGCCGCCTTTACTCCGTGATGAAGGGGGTTCAGTTATTTTCACCCCGCCAGATTCCAGAGCTGCAATAGCCGTTGCCATATTTTCAACCCTAAAGGCCAGATGAAAAATGTCCTCATCCAACTTAAAATCTGCATCCCACGGAAGGTAGGCTAACTCTAACTCGGTGGGTGTCCCTGGCATCTGCAAAAAAGCCAACTGACTCCCACGCGCGGATGTTTTTTGATCTCGACAGATAAACCCAAAATGCTGGCTATAAAAAGCTATGGAGCGGGTTAAATCACGAACTTTAATACGGGTATGCAAAAACATGGTATCTGCTAACTTCTTTCTAAAAACTTTTTTCTACACGAAACTTACTGAAAAATAATTCAAAAGTACCCTACAGGCTTTTTTGATTTTTATCGTAAACTTTTAATAATGTATACCCTTTATTCAGCAATTATCGGTAATTAGTTGAGGAGACGGATAGGCCCTATGAACGAGACAGCTGCCACGAGTACGAATAATAATGACCTACAACTAAAGGAAGTACTCGAGCAGGCCATTGATGCTGTCGTCAGTATCGATGCTAACAATAATGTGACATTTTTCAATGCTGCAGCAGAAAAACTGTGGGGCTACTCTCGTAGTGAAGTCCTCGAAAAAAACGTGAAAATGCTGGTTCCTTTTGAAATCCAAGCAAATCACGATAATTATGTAAACCAAAACCGAAACACCGGAGTCGATAAAATAGTTGGCACCAGCCGTGATGTTGAAATTTTCCGTAAAGACGGGACAAAATTATGGGGTAATTTATCTCTCTCCAAAGTGACAGTTAACGGGCAGATTCACTACACTGCTTTTGTCAAAGATATTACTCTGGTAAAACAGGCTCAAGAGATTATTAATCAGACACTGGAACAGGCTCTCGATGCCGTTGTGAGTATCGATACCAATAATAATGTCACGTTCTACAATAAGGCAGCCGAAAAGCTCTGGGGCTATTCTCGCGATGAGGTTCTCGGTAAAAATGTCAAAATGCTGGTTCCAGTTGGTATCCAAAGCAGACACGATGATTTTGTTAATCATAACCGCTTGACGGGTGAAAACAAGATTGTCGGCACGAGTAGAGAAATAGAAATTCCGAGAAAAGACGGCAGCACCTTGTGGGGAAATCTTTCACTCTCCAAATTAAATATTGGTGAAGAAGTTCACTACACAGCCTTTGTCCGTGATGTCACCGAAGAGGTCAATAACAGAGAAACATTCAAACGACTTTCTCTGGTTGCAAACGAAACCGACAATTCTGTTATTATTACCGATGCTGAGCGTCGAATCGAATATGTTAACAAAGGATTTGAACGACTCACTGGATACAGCCTGTCTGAGGTTGTTGGGAAAAAGCCTGGAGATATATTGCAGGGCACAAAAACCAATCCCAAAACTGTTCAACGCATTCGAGAAAAATTACTGAGTGGGCAGCCGTTTTACGAAGAAATTTTAAATTACAGCAAAACAGGCCAAAGCTACTGGATCTCTCTTGCTATCAATCCCGTATTTGGTGAAAGTGGAAAGATAGAGCGCTTTATTTCAATCCAAACCAATGTTACCGATACCAAGCTGCAATCTTTAGAATATAATGCCAAGTTTTCTGCCATCTCTGAAGCCTCTGCCATAGTTGAATGGGACCCAGTTGGAGAACTGGTCGACATCAACAGCTATCTTCGCCGCAAAGCCAGCTTAACTGATAAAGCCAGGCTAAATCTCAATCAATTTATCTCTCCCTCAGAAATGCGGCAGCTGACTGACGGCAAATTGTTTTCTAAGCAGCTAGAATGGCCTATTGCCAATGGCGAAAGCATTATTCTGGACTCCATTTTCTCGGCGGTGAGAGATGACTCCGGTGATGTCAGTAAATTTCTGCTCTTTGCCGTTGATGCCACGCTTCGTAACAAGGTACTCGACGAAACGAACTTAGTCATGAATAACATCGCAGAAATGAGTCAAAAAATTATCAAAAGCATTAACAAAATCGATGATATTGCCAATCAAACCAAGTTACTCGCTCTCAACGCAACTATCGAGGCAGCAACCGCCGGTGAGGCCGGAAAAGGATTTGCCGTTGTTGCCGCAGAAGTAAAAGAGCTATCGGCTTCCACGGCTTCTCTCAACAAAGAAATCTCAAGTATTGCCAAAGAAATAACAACCGTAGTAGCAGAAAGCGCTCAAAAAATAGAAAACATCAAAAATTCATAGAGTATTGCCCTGGGGTATTATTTCGGAAAACACTGCTGAAATTGTTTTAAGACAGAAAACTGGCCCTTCAGTCGAAACCTCCCAGTCAGAATTGCTCGAATGGGAGAGATCTCCTTATTAACGATGGCAAGCCAGCTCTCACTATCAACTGTAACGGCAGTATCTGGCACGCCCTCGTGTCCCTGGGAGACTGTTAGCTTTTGAGCATTCACGTGAACCGTCGCTTTTTGAGGTTCTTTTCCGGTAAACGTAAAATGCAGTGTAAAGTTTATTCCTCGGGCTTTTTCTCGCTGAAAACTAAGAGAAAGACCGCGTAAAAATCCGGTAATTGTTCCTGGATAAATTCCGCTACCAATCAATCTCACCTGCTTGTGAGGGAACCGTTTTTTGACATGAGCTTCAGCATCTGAACCTGGTACCACATAGATAGGTTCCACTTTATCCTGTAAGGGGCGAAGCGTCTCCTCTAAAAACTGAGGTCTATTGGCTAAAAAAGGTGCAATCACGTCATCTCCGGCTGGACATACTGCCATGCAGTACGCCGCCTTGTACTGTGCACCAAAACTGAGTGATTGCCAAAATGAGGCATTTTCACCGGGTGTCATTTTTTTCCGAAATGCTTTGCTGGAAGGTGATTCTGCAATGGTTTCAACCCAGTCCTGAAATCCTCCCATAAATTCTCGATAATTATGGGTAAAACAGGCTGAAAAATTAAAGTCCCCTTCGGGCGAAATAGCTCCGACTGGACATGCAGCCACACACAGTTTGCACTCCATGCACGGATTGAAATCAATCGCCCCATCATATCCAGTGGCTTCAGCATTTAGCACCACAGTACTGAGCAAAATAAAATTACCAAATTTGGGGTGAATCACATTGCGGTGAATCCCCATCTGACCCAAGCCTGCAGCAACAGCAATAGGCTTGTGTGATAAGACCCAACTTTTCTCATCTGGAAACTTTTGGGCTTCCATCGGAAAGCCCATGGAAGGAGCTAGCGCCTCAATCCCTAAAGATTCCAGCTTCCTTACCAAGGCATGGGTGATTAAATTGACATGCTCATGATTTGTATGGAACTCCAAATTAGCCACAGATCGAGCAGGTGAGCGAATAGGCTCTCGGTTCATTCGACAAACAATGCTGAGAAACATCTTTCCTTTTGGAAAGAACTGTTTTACTTCATCGGCCTGAGACTCAAGACCTGGACGTGTCACTTCGACCAAACCGACATCATCTGCACCCAGCTCTCGTGCCAGATCCTTCAACCATTTGGCATCTAGCTTTTCAGCTACTTTATCTGGTTTAGCGGAATCCACTGTTTCGTAATAATGACGCTGAGGTGCTGCTGGATGCAATCTCTCATTAAAGGGGCCATTTGGGTTCAGCATCTGCCAATACTCCATCTTGTCGTGTCCACTGAGACAAAGAACCTGCTTTTGCTTGCACACAAAGGTATTGAAGCAGTGTATTTCCGACATTACGGATCCCGCGGAAACCAGATGGTTGAACGCTCACAAACGTACCCGCTGAAAAATCCATATAGTTTCCATCAATTTGGATTTGCCCGAAGCCCGAAACACAGTAGTATAACTCTTCATTTTCTTTGTGCTTGTGTAAGAAGGGAATCGACTCTCCTACAGGGAGCTCATTCCAAGAGACTTCCATACCAGTGAGTCCCAAGGCTTCTTTAAAAAAAGTTTTTTGCTCCGGGGTATCTGGGCGAATCACACGGGTATATGCGGCGGTTGTATTTGTCGCGGTTGTATTTGTCATTGTTTCGAATCTAATCCTTATATTTTAAACGGGATATTTTAAACGAGACTGGCAGGGGTAACATCTATAGT
>CAZZIY010000160.1:0-5218 GCA_964654525.1 uncultured Vampirovibrionales bacterium
CACGGTCAAAGGTCATCATAAAATGACGATAATTAAATAATCCCGTCATTCCATCCGTGATCGCCAAAATTTCTGCTTGAGAATAGAGATATCTCAGCTTCATTAACAATTTAATTTCGTCTTGAACCAACCCCACAGGGAACATGGCTTCAAACTTGGTTAATGGCTTGGCATACAAAACCAAATGCCCGATCAACTCTTCGTCCACAAAGATGTCATGCCGGTACGTCGTTTTGTACTGGACTCCTGTTGCAGTGTTTGCTTGTGTTTCTTCCGTTTCTTCAACAGCATCACCCACCAGATCCATCTCTTGGACATCAAATAGTCGTGGATTTGAGGCTTTGCCCCGAAGATAGTGGAAAGTCTCTTCTTTTAAATGCTCTAATTCAGACCGTCGGACTGTTTGTCCATCGGGAATGTGAAATGTAAGGAGGCGAGGGTCTCGGTTACGGTCGTTATAGAAGATGGCTGCCAAATCATAATCTAAAATACTCTCCAGAAGGCTAAAGAGCATGTAATTCATCAGGCTTTTGTCGTGCACCAAATCATTTAGGTGGCGAAATTCGTTCATTAAGGTCGACTCAATCAAGGCTTTATCCAGGATTTGGGTGAGTCGTGTTCGGATATTGGTGACACTTTCTCCGTTTTCGTCCGTATCCACTTGGTTTAGAGAGCGAAGATAGGTTTTCTCTTCCACATCAATCTGCTGGTATATTTGCAGCAACATTGCCACTTGCTTTGCCAAATTAATGGCCAAGGCATCACGGGCAATAAAGGCATCAGCACCGGCCTTAAAGCCCCAAAACTTATCCATTTTTTCATCGCCGACAGAGACCAAGATCAAGGGAATTTTTTGCGTCACCGGATCGTTTTTGAGGAGGCGACAAAATTGATACCCATTAATATCCGGCAAAAGAATATCCGCTACGATAATGTCGGGGATAGTTGCATAGACCGCATTAATAGCTTCAGTTCCAGTTTTTGCAAAACAAACCTGATAACCGTCCTTTTGCTGAAGCGTTTTATATTCTTTATGGCGTTTTAGGTCTGGCTCGACAACCAGAACGGTAACTTGCCGCATCTCGGCATTGTCATGTTCAAGATTGACTTTGGTTTCCACCATCGATCCTGTCTAAACTAATTCTTTCTAAACTGTTCTAGCCTGAATCAAAACTCAAATCACAGCAGCTTACCCAGTGAACTCTACTTTTCATTATCAACGAGAAAAGGGCAAACGTGCAAGCCGGGATAGACAACCTGATGGTTGCGTGGTGATTGTTTGTTCTAAATTGATTATTGCTTATTGTATAGTTAGATTGTCTCATTTCAGTCTGCCCGTCTCCATCGCCTGAGGGAAGAATTTCTGATTACAATTCGATATGATCGGAACGTTTCATTCACCGCTTTTTTAAGTCACTCTGTCCACGAGTAATTGACCGGATTGTGCCATGCCTAAAGCGCCTCGTTCAAAAATAACGCCCTCCGCTAAATTAGCCAAAGATTCAACAGCAAAAAAACCTGCTCAAAAATCTCCTGTTGCTCGCTTCAGTTCAATTGAGGGATTGGTTGAGCTGGACCGTAAAGACCTAGAGCAAAAAGAAGACGCTGAAGCGTTATACCACCTGAGTCTGCTCCTTACTTTTAAAAAAGATTATACTCAGGCCATCGAACTGCTTGAAAAAGCGCAGCGCATATTTATTAAAAACAGAGAATTTTTGGGTGCTATCTGGTGCATCATTGAACTGGCCTGGCAAAGATACAATAGCCCCAATGATTCAGATGGTGTCACCAAGGCAAACCGACTCTTTGCCGAAGCCCAAAAGATGATCAACAGTCACATTAACGAATCTGGTATTAATGAGGCCAGAGCCCGACTGCTACATTATCAAGGACTCGCCAGATACCTTCAAGGGGAATACGGCCAAGGGATTAAACTCATCCTAGATGCCAAAAGTTACTGCCGTCCTCAGGGATTGGAAGCGGCCAAAATATTAGACACACTGGGGATTCATTACGAAAAAACAGGGGATTACCGCCGGGCTATCGATTGCCTCCACCAGGCGCTAACCATTAAAAAACAGATTCACATTCCCTGGGAGATTGCCATTACAGGTCAAATCTTGGGCCGACTCTATCTATCACAAGAAGACTTTGTGTCATCCTCACTTTTTCTAAGCGAGTCTCTTCAAATTAGTACAAGCCTGGGAGATACCAAGAGAACCGCCAGTATTCATAACGAACTGATTAAGCTCCATATCCAAAAACACGAGTTTGATGAAGCGCTGGAAATGATTCATCAAATGGAAGGGGCTATGAGCCAGAATGTATCACCAGTCTTGTTGGCAAATGCACTATTTTATAAGGCATTCATTGCCTATATTCATAAAGACTATATTCAATGCTCTCATATTGCCCAGAAAGACGTCCTGCCAGTCTTTAAAAAGTATCGCTACCGCAAAGGACTAGGCAAGGTGTATCGATTAATGGCTTGCCTGGAGAGTATTCGCGGAGAAACACGCAAAGCCATTGAGACCATGGGAGAGGCTCTTTCTCTCTTTAAAGAAATCAAAGAAATGGACGAGCTGGCCAAAACCCACTTTGAACTCGGCAAAATCTTCCACCATCTCGGCGAGCCCAAGCTGGCCTTAAGCAGTATGTTAGAAGCATTGAAAGTTGCGGAAATCAACGGTTTTCGTTTTCTAACCAGCTATATTGAAGATGAAATTTACCGTATTGATGAAGCCAAATGGCAGGAAATCGTCCATAAACGAGCCAATCACGAACGCATTTTTGAAAAAGAACACACTTTGCTGGATGCCCTTTCTGCGCTGAGCGGTGATTCCCAAACCCGAGGGGATTCCAGAAGCACGTCAAAACCATCTGCATCAGCTGGTGGAATGTCTGAAGACAATCGAATGCGCTCAATGCTTTCTCTACTTCGTGTAGGCCAAGCCATGGCCGGTGAACGCGATGTCGATAAACTGCTCTACCTGATTAAGGAAGAGACTGAACGTTCTCTGGATGCGGACCGCTGCACCGTCTTTATGTACGATCGAGATCGTAATGAACTCTGGTCCAAAGTGGCCTCTGGGCTTGATAAAGTGACTGACGAAATTCGTTTCCCCGCGCATCTGGGCTTGGCCGGTTACGTCTGTAAAACCGGAGAAATTCTCAACATCAAAGACGCGTATTCAGACCCACGGTTTAATAAAGAGGTCGACAAAAAGACTGGCTATAAGACAGAAAACCTGATCTGTATCCCAATGAGAAACAGAAAAATGGAAATTATGGGTGTTTTTCAGGTACTCAACAAGCGCAATGGGCATTTTGAAAAAGCCGATGAAGACCTTCTAATGGCAATTGCAGCCAGTGCCGGAGTTGCTCTCGAGAATGCCCAACTAACAACAGACAGAAAAACTGCCTTTGAAAGCTTTATCAAAACACTGTCTAGCACGATTGATGCCAGAGATCCGATTACAGCAGGTCACTCGGAGCGGGTTGCTGAGTACTCAACCCTGCTGGGGGACGAGATGAAAATGGACACCGATGAAGTAGAAGCCCTTAAATATGCCTCTTTACTCCATGACATTGGCAAAATTGGGATTCGAGAAGATATCTTGATCAAAGACGGCCGACTCACGCAAAAGGAATACCGTCATATCCAGAAACACGCTTACTATACCTACGAAATTTTGAAAAACATTCACTTTGAAAAGCACCTGCGACTGATTCCAGAAATTGCCGCCTCTCACCACGAAAAGATGGACGGTAGTGGCTATTTCCGAGGCCTTGACGGCAAAGAAATCCCGATTTCGGGCCGGATTTTGGCCATCAGTGATGTCTTTGACGCGATTACCTCTCGCCGTCATTACCGTAACCGGATGCCTTTCGATAAAGTCCTCAGCGTTCTTCAACGTGACGCTGGCACCCATTTTGATCCCGACTGTGTAGAAGCCTTCTTTAACGTACACGTGGTTAATTTGGCCGAAGTGTTGATTATGGAAAAACACATCGAACTCCCCGAAAGACGGTTCACCCTGCTCAAAGAGATTGACAATCAAGTGACGGTTCGCGAATACGGGGAACTACTTAAAAAAGAAAAAATGTCAAAAGCAGAAGCTGACATTCATAGAGCGTTTTCAAGCATCTATCATATGGGCCACTTGTCCGATCTAGACTAATGTGAGTGCCCCCATTAAAAATCATCCAAGCGAGCAGTGCCCGGAGTCCGTTGCATCTGACGTATCTTCTGGACGGGGATCCTCACTGGAAGTGTCCAATAGGCGAAGTTTCCGCTTAAACTCTTTATAGAAACCACAATTTTTAACCTCTATCTCTCCGTTGAGTTCCACCACGCCCAATGCCAGGGCTTCCAACAGTGGACAAGAGACACCTTTGACAAAGTACTCACAGGTGTAGCATTGATCTTCGGTTTCGATATGAATGCAACCATCATAGTACACGACTGAAACACCTTTAAACAAACTTTAGTTCAAAAAGTATACTAACTTTTACTTCTTACTCTATTATAACGTTTGTCTTTATAAAATTAAACCGTTGTATTCAAAATAAAAACCCGCATGACCTCCTCACCGTCTCAAATTAGCCCGCCGTGACCGACTGGAAACAAGGGCATGAAAAAAGAAAGAGTTACAAAATGAAACATCGTCGCTATTATCCCAAGCGTCTGCCTTCCAGCCGTGGTCTTAATTCACCGTTTCTGAAACCGGTGATGACGTTTGTTGCCAGCCCGCCTCCATGCTTAAATACGACCATGGACTCTTCCACGAAACAGCTTGCGTCTCAATCTCACCTCATTCAGATTCGTCCCGTTAAGGCTGAGGACGATCCTGCATTGGCTAAACTGATTATTGAAACCCTGCTTGAGTTTGGCTGCTCTGGTCCTGGCTATGCCTGTAATGATCCTGAAACACAAAACATGTTTGAGACCTACAGCAACACTGGCTCTCAAGGCAAAAGCGCGTATTGGGTGATTGAACAAGCCGAATCCATTGTTGGTGGTGGTGGCTACGCAGCTCTCAAAGGTGGAAATAGTGACACTTGTGAACTCCAAAAGCTCTACTTTTCTCCCAGTATAAGGGGGTTGGGCTGGGGGAAAAAGCTGATGGCTCTTATCCTTGAACAAGCGGCACAGGATGGATACCAACTGATTTATCTCGAAACGATTCCCGAGATGACCCAGGCCATCTCACTTTAC
>CAZZIY010000161.1:0-5184 GCA_964654525.1 uncultured Vampirovibrionales bacterium
AGGCACGGCCTGCTTCTCAAATTCAAGGGGCCACTGGTATTAATCAAGCCGCCTTTGGTGGTATCGGCCCAAGCCAATCGGCCAGTGGGCAACAAGCTAGAGCCAACAATCCAGCCGATGGCCAAGGCAATCTGAATCAGCCTAGCGCACCCACCTCACTTGGGATTGGTCGTCGTCTCGATATTTCTGGCTAGGATATTTCTGGCTAGATAGAATTTTTCTAAGTCTCAAAACCCCTGCTGGGGCTCATCATCCAGCAGGGGTTTTGTTTATGGCGATATTCCCTTTGTGCTACCGTGTGCTCAAGAGAATATCAGAATATCGCTATGAAATGACTGAGACATGACAACAGCACCCGAACAGGCAACACCAGAGCAAGTGCTTATTCAGGCTATACAAGCCCGGCTGGGAGAACTATCGCACGGCGGGCAAGATTTGGGCGGCCATTTTCTCGGTGATGACGCCGCTTGGAACCCTGAGACCCGCACGGTCACATCCACAGACCTTTTGATCGAAGGGCAGCATTTTGACACTCAATATTTTAGCCTCAGTGATATTGGCTGGAAAGCAATGGTCGTTAATTATAGCGACATTGCCGCCATGGGAGCCTATCCAGAATCTGCCTTGGTGAGCATAGGTCTACCAAAGACCGCCACAAAAAAAGAGATCGACGCCCTGTATGACGGGATTATTGAGGCCTTAAAACTTTTTGGCGGTCAAGTAATTGGGGGAGACACTGTTGGAGCGCCTTGCTGGATTATCAATGTATGCATGTCAGGAAAACTTAAACCTCAAGACGCCCCTGGGTTTCGCAGCGGTGCACAAGCAGGGGATATTATTGCCTCGACCGGTTTTCATGGTTTAAGCGCCTTGGGCCTTTGGGCCTATCAAACCCTGGGGAAGACTGAAGCCGAATCCCGGTTTCCCATTGCCACAGCCCGTCATCGAAGACCCAACCCTCAGCTTATGGCGGGTCAACTCCTGAGCCAATTGGCTGGAGACCAGACATTGAAACACTATGCTCTCATGGACAGTAGTGATGGCTTGGCAGATGCCGTGCTACAGATCTGTGACAAAAGTGCATCTGACAAAAGCACGGACAAAAGCTTGGCGGGCACTCTCGAAGAATCACAGCTACCTGTCCATCCTGAGCTCATTACCGCCAAAGAAGCCTTTCCCGAGCTATCGGTTATCGACTTGATATTATACGGAGGAGAAGATTTTGAACTGGTGGCCACTTTTCCCGAGGCTATTTATCACAACGCAAAAGAGCAAGACGCAAAAGAGATAGACCCGCTCTGGAAGCTCTTTCAACCCATCGGAAAAATAAAAACCGGGGTTCACAGTGCCTTACTCCGTGCTGATGGGTCGGCAAGTCCCTTAGAGTGCGGTCAGGTTTATCAGCATTTTTAACCCCAATTGGGCTCCGCTCCTGATAAAATAGAGCTGTAAATAGTTACCCCCTAGAAAAACGGCCATGGATTCACCACAAACCCTGCTCAATCAAAAAACCAAACCCGCTGCTTGGGCCGTTATTGTTGCCGGGGGAGTCGGTTCTCGCTTTTGTGCTCCACATTCCCACCATCCAGACAAACTTTTGGCCACACTGGGTGGCTTACCGCTTTTTGTCAGAACGGTTGAAGTCTTCAACAAAGCACTCACCATTCAGGGAATTATCTTAGTCACACACTCAGATAAACGCTCACGCTATAAAGAAATCGCCACCCAATACGGTATCCAAAAACCACTTCATGTTGTTTCTGGTGGGGATACCCGACGAGCGACAGTGTATAACGGGCTCTGTGCACTTCATGCACTCAATACTTGTTCTATTGTGGCCATTCACGATGCCGCCCGCCCAATGATTGATGCGAACTGCATTGATCGTGCCGTCACGCAATTAGCCCTTTCAGAAACAACACAAGGCGTTGTCGTGGGTATTCCTATCCATGACACTGTAAAACGGATCGATTCAGAAGGCATGATCACCCAAACCATTGATAGGCAGTCTCTTTGGCGAGCACAAACGCCTCAAGTATTTTGGATCAACGCCCTGAAACAGGCCCATGAAAGAACCCTCAACGAAAGCAATATCACCGATGACAGCCAATTGATGGAAGCCACAGGAATGGGTCCCATTGAGATGTTGATGGGAAATGAACATAATCTCAAAATAACCACCCCAGAAGATTTAATCACAGCCGAGTTATGGCTTCATCATCTCAAACATCCTCACCATAACCGTCCACACGAAACACATCATCATTAACAACTGAGAGAAAGAGCCTCGATTGTCTATGTACACCTTTATCAAAGGGCAACTTGCACACCAGTCTGCACATTCTCCTAAAGGAGCCTTCTGGTGGGTCGATGTTAACGGCTTGGGTATGGATATCGCCACCACAGAATCCGAAGTCCAAGATGCGGGTTGGCAAGTTGGCGAAACCGTGTTGATCTACACCGCGCTGATTGTCCGCGAGGATAATTTATCATTGGTCGGCTTTGCCTCTCGCAGTAAGCGGGATTTATTTCATATCCTTCAAACCGCAAGCGGCGTAGGAGTCAAGGTCGCTCTTTCGCTATTAAATCAGCTGAGTGTCAGTGAAATTGTACAAGCTGTGCTTGCAGAAGATTACAAACCCCTCACTCAGGCCAAAGGGGTGGGACCAAAGCTGGCACAAAAAATGACACTTGAACTGAAAGAAAAAATGACTCAGTGGCATGACACGGCAGATTCTAGCCTTGAACAGCTTGAAATACATCGAGAGGGTATCACAGGGACTCTCAGCAATTCTGAAAAACTAAGTTCTGCTCAACTTGCCGCCTATCAAGAAGCCCAAAGTGTTATGTATTCGCTGGGCTACACGGTAGAAGAGGTTTCCAAAAGTTTTCAGAACATTTTATCTTCAATCACGTCTTCTCCTGAGGCAAGTGTCAACGATATTACCTCAGAATGGATCTTGAAAGAGGCATTGCGCTGGCTCGCTAAACACGTTTAGCCCCTTCGCTCATTGTCTCTCGATTGTTTTTTGAAAACAGGGCTTAACTTTCCAGATAGTTTGCCGATGACAAAAATAACGATATTTTGCAACGATCCTGGTCTGATAAAATAAACATAATTTTGATGAAGTCGCGTTATTAAGAAGCCTATTCACTAAGAAGTCTTTTTCATGCCCATAACCTCCTGTTATCAGTGTAAAACCTCTTTTAAACCTCGCAAGGGAGAGCCTCTCTGCGAGCTTTGCCATATGAAAAGCGTGGCACACTATCAGAGTGTGTATTTTAGAATGGCCAAATCCATGGAGGTCAAGGGATTCTCCGTCGAGGCGCTCGCCAAAGCCGTCCGTTTAAAGATCACTCCCATACAAAACATGATGCACTTTTGCTTGGACGATCAAAACCGGGACTTGCTGCCAGGTTGGGAAAAAGGCAATTGTTTTCTGTGCAGTGAACGAGAAGCCTACGAGCTTGGGGAACCCTTTTGTCATCAATGCCTGGGCCGTGTTGAGATTGCGCTGAATCAAGTGTTGAAACTGGTTGAGAAAGCCAATGCGGGTAAGCCAGCGACTTCGACAAAAAAGAATGCGGACTGCGTTATCTGCTTTCCGCCTGATGAAACGTCTCAAGCTTCTGAGGCTTTGCCTGTTCCTCAAAGCAGGATGGTTTGCTACCGCTGTTATCAAAGCATTAAGAATGAAAGCGATTACTATAAACGCCATATGCCAGAAGGGATGGCTAGTTTTGAGGATTCAAGTGGGTCGTATACTCTTAGAGCGTCAGACAGAACGGTTTCACAAGAGACTGGAGCGTCCAGTCCAACAGATAGTTCAGCCAGTCAAGGCTCACCTACCAACAATCCGACAAAGCTCAATAAAGAAGCATTAAACGTCTTACGTTTATTGAACCAAGATGATACGATGATCGCAGCCAATCTCGCCGATCTCGAGGATAATCTCAATTCCATCCCCCCCCCTCCCGGCGAAGCGTTTTCTATGCCAGAGCAGCCGCAAAGACGCTTTGAATTTAAGTCTACCCCTGAATAAATTATCGCCTAAATAGGTAATTGCTGGTACCCAGCGCTCTGCCATATCATTAATCTCATTCATTTATCTCATATTCATTTATCTCATCATGTGTCGAACCGAAGAAAGTGCATCACCCCAATGAATCTAACCAATTGCCGTCAATGCGGCAAACTTTACCAACGTGGTGTCGGAAATCTATGCCCCGACTGTCAAAAAAGCACCTCCGACAGCTTTCAAAACCTGGTCAATTACATTAAAGAAAATCCCCATCTTCATTTACGAGAGATCGCCACAGCCTGCCGCATCTCTGAGCGTGAGCTGGAGTCACTGGTTTTTGACGGCAAGATGGGGGCCACTTCTACCCTGGTTGTTACTGATTGCAACAGCTGTAAAGCCACTGTCACCCATACACAGCGCAAAGGGCGCCTCTGCCATAAATGTTCAGGGAAACTGGATCTTCCAACCAGTAAGCCGGAAGAAGAAAAAGGCAAGAAAACCAATAAATGGATGCGAAGCAAAGAGCCAGAGCCGAGCTCACCCACGGCTGGGACTGAAACTGAAGTGGCAGGTCAAAAAGGAGTTGCCGTCGACGGAGATAAACTGTCCCGCACTGCTTTGGACCATCATGAATTCAAACAGGTCTGGAGCGACGATATCTAGATAACCAGCGATGTTTTCAGAAAGCACCCACAAAAAAAGCCGCTGTAAAAGCGGCTTTTTTAATAAAGTCTTTGTGACTGGTTTTAGGCGCTGACTTCTACAGGAACCACATTCACCTTTAATGAGGTTTTGCGGTAGCGAGTGAACTGGACATGGCCAGCAGTCAGGGCAAACAAGGTATCATCCTTACCAATGCCCACATTCACCCCGGGGTGAAACTTGGTGCCGCGTTGGCGAACCAGAATATTACCGGCCTTGACGTTTTCTCCGCCAAAGCGTTTCACACCCAAGCGTTGGGCGTGGCTGTCACGTCCGTTCCGTGTAGAACCGACACCTTTCTTATGGGCCATGGGTTATTCTTGCGCCTCCGTTGTCTGATTACTTTCGGCTGTCTCTTTGACTGTTGCCTTTTTCACGGTTTTTTTCGCAGCTGTGGCACCTGTCTTTGCGGCCGGTTTTTTCTTAGCCACTGGCTTTTCTTCAGTGACGACTTCTGAAG
>CAZZIY010000162.1:0-5147 GCA_964654525.1 uncultured Vampirovibrionales bacterium
CTTGCGCTGTTTTCTTTTGGGCTTCTAATGCATTGATTTCAGCAGCAATTTTTTCCCGACGCTCTGTAAAAACACCACCCACATTAAATTTCTTGGCAAGAATGACAATCAACACGGCCATGACAAAGATGTTGACCACGTTGGAATCCAGCCAGAAATTCCCCGTTGGTCCAGCTTCTTCATGACGAGCCGGGGACTCAGTTGAAGCGGCAGCAGGCAAAGCGCCGGCAGTCTCTGATGTCTCAGAAGAGCCAGAAGCTTGGGCAATCAGGATGGACACAGTTAGCACGGATCAAAGAACTTTCTGTATTACAAATTAAGAGTGGGAACCGGCTGGGATCTTGTCACTGGCCTGGGTGATTTTACTCACCACAAGCTGTGTCAGTTGATCTCGGTCCGACTGAAGGGACTGGTAGGCATCTTCTCGTGATTGTGCGAGCGACTTCATGGCCTCTTCCAAGGTACTGGCAAACGTTTGCTTGGCAGCAGCAATGGTTTCACCAGCACGGGCCTTGGCCTGTTGACGTCTTTCGATAATCAGCTTTTGGGCTTGTTTACGGGCCTCGGTCAAAGATGCCTGATAGGTCTCAGACAAGTTTTGTGCAGAGGCTTTAAGCTGAAGTGCTGCATCTGTATCTGCTTTAATCTTGTCTTCACGAGCCGCTTTAATTTGCCGGATGGGCTCAAAGAAAGCAGCTCTCATGGCAAACATGAAAAGAACAAAGCTGATGAATACAAGAAGCGTCGTACCGAGCACGGATAAAAAACCTTATAAATTCCTGAATTTACTTACTAAGCCTTACTGAACGATGGGGGCAATTTTGAAGGCGAACAAGAAGTAGGCCACAAAGCCAAGCAGACCGAGAAGTTCAATAAAGGCGATACAGGTGAACAGCAAGGGTTGCAATTTGCCTTGAACTTCAGGCTGACGGGCTACACTATTAAAGAAGGCAGCTGATAATAAACCAATACCAATGCCAGGGCCAATACTGGCCAAACCAACAGCCAAGGGGCCACCTAATAATGCGCTACTGAGATCCATCGGGTTATCCTTTCCTTATAAATATCCTGATAAAAACACTAACTAATGGTGCTCGTCGGCCACCAAACTGATATACACGGCACTAAGCAGTGCAAAAACGTATGCCTGAATCAGTGCGACTAAAAGCTCAAAAGCAATGACCGCACAGGGCAGACCCACAGGGAGAATTTTTAGTGTGAGCATGCTCAAAATCTCTCCCACGAGCAAATTGAAATAAAGTCGCATAGAGAGTGACATCGGCCGGGTGATGTCTTCCAGCATGTTGAGCGGTAACATCCACCAGAAGGGCTGAAAATAGTGCTTAAAGTAGGATAAACCCTTACGACTGAGCCCAATGGCAAAGTACATAATGACGGACAGCACAGCCAGTGCCAGCGTGGTCGAAAAATCTGCCGTTCCGGCAACCAACTCTCCATCAGGAATGGGAATGAGCTTGAGTGGCAATTGCCCCATCAAGTTGGCTGTCAAGATAAACAAGAATAAAGAGCCAATAAAGAAGAGGTACCCATCTCCCCGAGCTCCAGCGGTGCTGAAAGTGATACTCCGGCAGAAATCATAAAAAAGCTCACCCACGGTTTGGGTGTGCCCCGGCACAACACTCAACTGGCGCGTGGAGAGAATAGCAAACCCAAGTAACACGGCCATAGCAGCCCACACCATAATCAGCGTACTAAAGTGGACATCGAGTCCAAACAGTTGAATTTCCCAGAAATGACCCATTGGCCGATAAAAATCCTGTTGCTTAAGTTTGACTTGCTTGTTTAACTTTTACGCGAGTGAATCAAGAGTGTGTTTGGGTGTTGTGTGTTTGCTTGCCTTTTAAAGAAGGCAGGCGCTATCCCAATGGCAAGGTTGTAACCCAAAAATCCACAAATGACAATCGTACTTCTCATAAAATCCGCATGGCTTGCCCAGACAATGAGATAGGCCCCTCCCACCATCCGAAGAAAAGACAAAACCAACATCCATGGGATCCAAGTTGTATTTAGCTCACTTTGGCTAAGCCGCCGTAGGAGCATTGCTTGACTAACCTGATACACCACACCAAGCACAAGTCCCAATAGCCAACTGTGCTGTAAACTCCCTGGAAGAATTGTCGCAAAACATCCCAGCGTCATTCCTGCACCTAAAAGAAGAGGGAATCTGGCAAATTTGGCAGAAATGTTGGGCATGGGGGCAAACTCTTCAATAACTATACTGGAACTATTTAGGCAATGTTTTGTTATACACAGAAGCAAAGCCAAAGGTAAATCCCAGCAGTCCAAATACTAAGGATAACCAGGCCGGCCAGTGCATAAATTGACATAACCAGCCACCGAGCCAAAATCCTGCCAGCATGGGTAGGAGCAGTTGCAGTGCCGTATCCATGTTCTCTATAATGCAACAAACGAAAAATAGAGTGTATAAGGAGCCTGTTGCCCTCATGGCCAAAGAAGCAAGTTTTGATGTGGTATCGGATTTCGATCAGCAGGAATTGGTGAATGCCTTGGATCAAGCACGGCGGGAGGTCGATACACGGTACGATTTAAAAGATAAAGGCAATGAACTCTCCCTTGAAGAGGGAAAGCAAATCACAATGCTGAGCCCAGATGAATATAGTCTGAGCAGTCTATACGATATCTTGGCGACCAAAGTGGCGAAGCGAGGGCTAAACCCTATGATTTTAGAACCAGGAAAAATAGAGAGCGCCTTGGGTGGATCAGTTCGGCAAGTAGTGAAACTGAAACGCGGGATTGAGAGCGATCTGGCCAAAAAAATTGTGGCCGAAATTAAAAATGCCAAACTCAAAGTACAGCCGTCAATTCAGGGGGATCATGTTCGGGTCAGTGCCAAAAGTATTGACGATCTCCAGACAGTCATTCAGCTCTTAAAAACCAAAACAGATGATTGGGCACACCCCCTTCAGTTTACGAACTACCGATAAAGAACAGCCCTGTAAAAAAGAATAAATAGCCCAACAGAAACTCTTTGCTCGTGCTCTCCCCCAAATGTGGGAGTTTTTCGAGTGAAGGGCTTCATTTGTTAAATTTTATTAACCTCTCGACGAAATCGATTGTGACAGCCAAAAAAATCAACACACTCTCAACAGCTTGTTAGATTTAAGAAGGGCATTGCATCGATATGACATTGAGTGGTCGCGTGAGCGCTATGGATGACGGCATGACAGTTTCCATTCGAGGAATGGTGACGCAAATGGCTGTGTTCAACATCCATTCAGATAACATTGCCAATTACGGTATGCCTGGTTACCAGCGTAAAGACCCTATGGTCACCTCATTTGCAGAGTATTTAGGGCCCAACGCGGTAGACAGTGTCACCAGCACAGAGGTTGGTAGGTTAAGACTGACAGAACAACCTCTGGACCTCGCGTTGAATATGCAAGGCTACTTTCAGCGATTGAATAAAACCGGTTCTGTGGAATTATCGCGCGACGGGCGTATGCAAATTGATCGGCAAGGGTTCTTGCGCTCAATGGACGGAAAGCATGTGCTATCCACCTCCGGGCAACCCCTTAAGCTCAGCATCATTCCCAAAGATCTTAAAAAACAGTTGTCTGTCTCCAGTAATGGAGAAATCCACGTGTTTGATACGAAATCCGGAAAAATGGTTTCGCAAGGCACCATTGCCGTTGCTAGTGTCAACGGCTCTTTGCTATCAGACGTGGATATGAAGCAGGGTTACGTGGAAGACTCCAATGTGTATTTGGCCAAAGAGTTTACCAGTATTCTCCCGCTGCGACGTCAGTTTGAGGCGAATCGACAGCTCTTTATTATTCAAAGCGATGGGATGTCTCGCATGATTCAAGAACTGGGCAGAGCCCAGTAGTAAACCAACGAAAGGTCTTACTTCAATGCTTCAACATATTATGCAGCTGGCTGCTACCAACGGGATCAAGGCTCTGGAAGTCTTAGATCAGGTGACAACCAATGTGGCAAACTTTAATACTACTGGGTATAAAGCCCGTCGTTTTGAACAATACCTCCGTCCTGACGGGGTCATCTCTCAAACACTCCGGGTAGATTACACCCAGGGCAGTGTAATGGTGACCAAACGTGAGCTGGACATTGCCGTAAAGGGTGATGGCTTTATTCCGGTCACACAACCTGATGGAACAGTGGCTTATACCCGAGACGGCAGTTTCGCCAAAAACAGCCAAGGTTTTTTGGTGACAAACCGCGGTGACTTGGTGGGTGACGGTATCCAGCTACCTTTGCAGTACCAGCAGATATTGATCCAGCCAGACGGCTCTGTTCAGGCCCGTATAGAGGGGGAGCAAACCCCAAAACTTCTCGGGAAAATTAAACTGGTCACGTTTGCCAACCCAGAAGGTCTTAAACTACTGGGTAATAACAAATTACTGGCCACCAAGGAGTCTGGAGACCCTAGTCAAATCAAGTCAGGCTTTGAGATTAAACAGGGTTGTCTTGAGCGAACCAATGTCAATATGTTTCACCAGGTTGACCAGATGCTGCGTTTGAATGCTCAGATGATTTCTAACCTACGGATTGTCAAGTTCTCAGACGATATTTACCGTCAAGCGGTCAATCTGCGTCAATAGTAGACAGTCATAATCTGGAGTGAGTCATATTATGTCAAATCCCTACAACCCATTAGAAGCATTATCAGGGGCGATGTCCAATATGTTGCCTTCTGTCCAAGTGATTAATGCGATATCCGAACGTCAAAAAATAGTCAGCAATAATATCGCCAATGCCAGCACGCCGGGTTACCGGGCTCAGCAGGTGAGCTTTGCAGACTTAATGAATCATATGAACAGCCCCTTTGAGACGTCACTTTCTAAAAAAATGGGCCCTAGTCCGGTGACAGAAGAAGCCATTAGCACCGGTGGTGCGGTGAAGTTGCAAAACGAATTGATCGAGATGCAAAAGAACAACCTGTTTTTTGGGATGGCCACCCGTCGGTTGACCACAATTTTTACGGGCCTAAAAACCGCCAGCCAAGTAGGGAGGTAAGTAAGCGATGTCGTTGAAAAGTTCACTTTCTATTGCCGCTCAAGGCCTTTCAGCTGCCTCCGATCGGATGCAAATTTATGCTAACAATATTGCCAACCTAGGTACACCCAATTATGTCCGCAAAGTGCCTG
>CAZZIY010000163.1:0-5050 GCA_964654525.1 uncultured Vampirovibrionales bacterium
CCGCTCAGTAGGTGGGGGACTCTTGCCAGTGAAGGGTGGCAGCTGGTTCGCATTGCCCCTCACTTGTTGATTATCCCGAGTCTGTTTATTGTCAGCAGCATGATCGCTTTCAATATTTGGGGCGAACGACTTCGAAAATCCTACAATCCCAAAAGTCAGTAAGCTTGTTGTTAATCAATAATTCTCATGCTTTTGGGCGGCGGTGTGTTTTCGCCGGGGATGTCTGGTTTCAGCGGGACAAACGGTTTTGATTTGTCAATTAACGGTTCCCCGATGGGTAGTGTCGTCGTCGAAGCCGACAACAGAGGTGTGTTGGCACCGAGTAGTTTTTCTTTGTTGGCTAATTTTGTCACAGGTAGGTCTGCGTGAAGTCCAGATAATGGATAAACCCGTCTCTCCAATGGATAAATCATCATCGACTGAATCTTGTCTTCAGGTAAATTCAAGATTAAGGACAGGCGCTGATAAGCTGTTTGTGTAGAGCCCGTCTGATGGTAAATCAGTCGTCCAAACCCTGTTAAGGTGTCTGCTGAGTCCATTAGACAAGGGTTACAGTAAGGACTCATCTGGTACCGGAAAACTGTATTGCAATTCCCACAGTTAAACGGCTGTTGCGACCCACATTTACGGGCTCGCTCATAATCCCCTGCCATTTTATTAATCTGTGCCACAAACGACCACGCATCAGAGGCACGTTGAAACCAATACGGCCTTTGCTTGTAGGCAGTTCCTCCTGGGGCAATGGCAATGGATTCTTCAGACCCTTCTACAAAAAACTTGGCATAAAACCCAGGCCCGTACTCAAGATCGTTTGTTTTAACGACTTCGAGCGGAAACTCATTGGACTGTTCAGAAGGCTGGGCCTTGTCCAAGAACTTATTGCCAGTCTTTTTTTTATCGTCTGGGAGTTTGCTCACAGGTGGCGATCCATACTTAGAGGGCCATCAATGGTGATTGTGGGTGTGTTTGGCAATGATAGGTGATGCACGTTACTGAGTTTACTTCTATTGTATCGTTTATCATCATGTATCGAACAAAATGACAAAAACTTCATTAAATGGGTCTACCCGGCTCTCTTTGAGTCCCTCTTCAAGGGGTTTATACTATTTTAGAGCAGCAAGATCTGGCTGGAACCACTGTGGAACAAACCCAATTATTTCATCCGGTAGACCCTCAACTAGTCCCTCAACTAGACCCTCAACAGGGCCCTCAACAAGTCACCCGCTTTGCTGAGGTGCTTCTACTGGACCACGGAAACAAGACGGGGAATCAGACCTTTACCTATGCGATCTCTGACAATGTGGCTACTGAGCGGATTGGCGAGTCCATTCAGACAGGAGTCTTGGTCGAGGTCCCTTTTGGTGCAGTCCCCAGAGCCCGAGGGCTTGTTTTAAACTGTCATTCTAACAAACCCGAAGGATTTAATGTAAAGGCCATCGCTGCTGTGATGGACCCAGTCCCCCTTTTTAGTACGAGCTATCTTTCAGCATTACAGTGGTTGGCCGATTACGATTGCTGCCCGCTGGCCAGTGTGATGGACGCAGCCCTGCCCAGTGTGTTGATGCAAAAGGTTCATCGTTATGTTGTGCCTGAAGTGGATACCTTACCCAGTGGATTAAGCTCAGATGCAACACACGTCTTGCAGTCCCTATTGGCAAAACATGCTCAAAACAACAAGGGAGTGACATTAACCGCATTCGCTCGCCACCTGCAAACGCCCCCCAAAGTCCTGTTGCCCCTGCTTCGGCTCTTAGAACGCCGGGGCTATTTATCCATCAACACTGAATTTCACAAATTGAGAAAGGCAAAAGAAATTCGCTGTATAACAGCAGTCAGCCACTCTGGGCATAACCACTCTGGGGATAACAATGAGGCTGACATTCTGAGCAAATACGACCGCATTCTTGCTCCCCTCCAACAACAACCCCTGCCTCTCCCGCTCAAAGACGCAGTCAAAATATTAAAAACCACGGTTAAAACCTTAGAAAAACTGGCCGAACTTAACCTACTTTCTATCAAGACTGTCGAAATCCCTCGAGATCCGCTGTCATACTTTCATGCCATTGGTCAACAGACCGATCCGTTGGTGCTTTCTCCTGAACAAGAAGTGGCTGTTCGGCAGATAATCAACTCACCCCCGCTCAGTCACGAAAATCCCAATCCCCATTTGTTGTTTGGGATTACAGGTTCTGGGAAAACAGAAGTCTATCTCTCGCTGACAGAAAAAACCTTGGCCGCTGGCAAAAATGTGATGATTCTGGTGCCAGAAATTGCGTTGACCTCTCAAATTGCAGCTCGCTTTATCGCCCGCTTTGGTCGAGAAAATATTGCCCTATGGCACAGCCATATCAGTGATGGTGAGAAAAGAGATACGTGGCACCGCCTTTCTGCAGGCGACTTGCGTATTGTGATTGGGGCCCGATCAGCTGTATTTGCCCCAATTCAACAACTCGGCCTTGTGGTTATTGACGAAGAGCATGATCAAAGCTACAAGCAAGATTCTCCAGCGCCGCGCTATAACGCCAAAACAGTAGCCCGGTTTTTAGCCATGCAAGCAAACGCTGTGATGGTCATGGGGTCTGCTACACCAGATATTACGACCTATGCCGAAGCCCGGGATGCCAAGCGAATACTATCTTTACCGGCTCGCTACGGTGGACGGACTCTGCCAGAAGTCTCTCTCATTGATATGCGCCAAGAACACCGTCGCGGACGAAAACAAATAATCAGCGAAGCACTGGCCATGGCACTCCAAGAGAATCATCAAAATCAGGAGCAATCGATTGTCCTGATTAACCGCCGTGGATACTTCACGCTGATCGAATGTGTCCAGTGCCAGTACGTTTTTCAATGCCCTCATTGCGCCGTTGGCCTCATTTATCACCGACAAAAAAACGAGATCCAATGCCACTACTGCGGTTACCATGCCCCCATGCCGCAATTTTGTACCCAATGCGCCAGTATGGAGCTGATCTCTGGAGGCACGGGCTCTCAGCGAATCGAAGAGGAAATCAAAAAGCTTCTGCCCGAAGCCCGAGTGATGCGAATTGACAGTGATATCACCCAAAAGAAACACGCTTTTGCAGAACTCATCCAATCCTTTCGGGATCAGGCCGCCGATATCCTTGTTGGAACCCAAATGATTGCCAAAGGCCTTGATATTGCCAATGTCACCCTGGTCGGGGTGATTCAAGCAGATAGTACGCTTGCTCTGCCAGACTACAAAGCCAGTGAGCGGGGATTTCAATTGCTGACACAAGTGGCAGGGAGAGCCGGTCGAGGAGATAAGCCAGGGAAAGTTCTTTTACAAACTTACGACCCCAGCCATCCCGTGATTCAGTACGCAGCCCGACAAGACTATCTGGCTTTTTATGACTTTGAAAGAACCATTCGTCGTGAATTTGATTTTCCTCCGGATTGCCAGTTATTTCGGGTGATCATCACCAGCCCGCAAGAAGCTCATGCCCGTCAATGGGCAGAAGCCGCGGTGCAACATTGGCGCCAAGCGATTGAGGTTAACAAGCTACAGCATCAGGTTAGTATCCTGGGCCCAGCCCCATGCCCGATTGCCAGAATCCAGGGGCGCTACCGGATGCATTTTTTAATTAAAAACAAAGCACATGAACCAGGTCATCAATTGATTAAAACTCTGTTCACGCAGGCCAAACCCTTGTCAGAAATGCATGTACTGCTCGATACAGACACTCTCAGCTTGTTGTAAGTTCTTGTAAGTGGTTTGTAACAATCTCACCGAATAATTCAATTTTTACGCCCAAGGTTCGATAACCGATAACGAATACTGCAAGCACACCCGTTGCAAGTTGAGAAGACAGACAAAAAGAGATTAGATACTGGCGGTTACGAGTAACCTGAGGTTCGAGGTTTATGGATTTTTTATTTCGTCAAAAGTTAGCCCGCACCCGGGGCAGCGGTAACACATTTGATGTGATGATGGCCGCCTCGACATGCGCGATTGCTGCCATTGGGGCCGTGACAATTTTACAGCCCGCACTCACGGATTCCACAAAAAACGCCCTGCAAATTCAAACCAACAGCGTCACAGGCGTCAACCAAGTGCAAGCCCTAGCCAACCAAGTTGAAGTGACTCACTCAGATTTAGAGGGAAACTTCACCCCTGAGACAATTCCTGAAGGGGCTCAGCTCAACTGTCTGAGTGGCCAAGGAGCTAGCTATACCTGTTTTGCTCCTGTGTCACTGAACCCAGAAGATTTACAAAGCATTATGAACAGTCAAAATGTCTCGATGGATGTTGCTGCCTCACTCGGCGCTCGAGCCACCAGTGAACAATTTCAACGATATCTCTCTGCCAATGCCAGTGCAGAAACCAATGGATTGCTAAACAATTTATTGGCGTCCCAAAATCAATTTTTTGAATCCCTCATTAGCTATCAAAGCCAATGCAGTGCTAGACGACTCGACTCCACTATGGCCAGAACGTGCTTGAGCATTAGAACACAGCTCAACAGACGAAGACAAGCATTTCAAGCACTAGCAGATCGCTTTAAGACACGCCTCAATCAGGAAAATAATCTCAATCCCAATGCGATAGAGTTGATTGGTAATTATTTTATGGCTGTGGCTGATTTCCTAGCCCCAGGCAGTGACGGCAAAGTGGTCGTATTTCACCGGGGCAGTGGTGGAGGCTTCATCCGTGGGGAAATTACCATAGGGGGAGGTCGCTCTGAAGGAATCGTCGGTGCATCGACTCCATCTGCCGAAATGTCCGCTTCTTCAATTAGGAGTGAATAAGTTGTTGATGATTAAATTGGGTTACAAGGGCAATAGCAGTACCGAGTACATCTTACCGATGGCTGGGATCGTATTAATCGCCGCTGTGTTTATGAATACGGTTAATATGTACGAGCTCAGTAGAAACTATTTCTCCAACACAACCAATGCTGATTACACTGTGCCCACAACGGCACACGTGAACCATTTGGGCAGTAATGTCAACATCACGATGTCCTCCTGGAATACAGGGGCGGCCCCAGTTAATTTTAGCCATCACTGTTTTGTGGACCCCCAAAGG
>CAZZIY010000164.1:0-5035 GCA_964654525.1 uncultured Vampirovibrionales bacterium
GGCGTCTTACTTAGGCAAATTTGTTTAAGCGTTTTTGGGGTCCCTTGTCCTCTGCGCTCTCTGCTTTAAAGTACCGGGCAATGGTTCGCTGGTTGAGCGGGTTTTGCTCAATGGCGGCAAAGGTAGCATCCACGTTTTTGAGCGCTCTGGTTTTCTCGATCGGGGTTAAAAAGGCGGAGGCTACCCCGTTACGGGTAATGAGTTTTATCTGTTCCCAGGAGGTAATCTGATGATGAGCCCACAATTGACCCAACTGCTCTGTCAACGTGATTTTTGACATCATCCGGTTATCCGTACTTAGGCTCACATTAAGACCTTTTGACAGCATTGCTTTCAAGGGATGATCCCCGTAGCCATTGACAGCTTGTATTTGAACATTGCTCCAGGGGCACAGCTCAATGGGTAATTGGGCCACTTGGCTGTATGCCAGGAGCTCTGGGTCCTGCATCATTTGAATCCCGTGTCCAATACGGTCTGCGCCCAATGCCAGCGCTTTTTTGATGGAATCGACGCCAGAATATTGATCCGACATGGGCGTCTCCCCGGCATGAATCGTTAGTCCCAAACCTTGCGGTTTCCCATAGGTTTGCATATACCTGAGCGCAGCGGCATGTTTATCGACCGAATGCTGTCCCTCAGAGCCGGCCAAATCAAAGCCACGAATCAAAGAGCCTGGTTTACGAGCCAACTCCACAGTCAAGCGGGCTGATTCCAAAGAATCTTCTGGAGTTCCGGCACGTTGAGCCAATATAATCAAACTGCCCAGCATCTCAAAGCCGTAATGGGCTTTGGCGGCCTCGACCCCGTCTTTTAATGCTTTTTCCACAGCGGCCACAATAGCCTCAGGAGCTCCCCCTTTTTTGAGAATACTGGTTCTCACCTCGATCACTCGAACATTTTCGGCAGCAGCTTCGGCCACCACGGCCCGTGTTGCACGGTAGAATTGGTCTGGGGTTTTTACATGCGCCGGGACCTTGTAATACGTGGCCAGAAAATCATCCAAATCCACAAAGCGATCGCTGACTTTGGCCACTCGGGCGACATCTTTACGGGACAGTCCGTTCTCTTTCATAAATTGTCTGAGCAGTGGCAGTGGGGTAGAGCCGCCAAGATGCAGGTGCAACTCTGTTTTTGGCACAGCCTGCATAAGCCGCTGAACCGCCAGTGGAACTGGCTTTTTGAGGTCGGCATTGGGATCTTGTTTCTTACCATGACAGTGCCCATGACGACCTGAAAAAGGCACTAATGACACAAAAGGGTGTTGAATGGTCTTAAATGCAGCGTTCAAGGGCACTGTCAGGGCCTCGATCTTATTTTTAACACACTCGAAATTTTTCTATGAGATTTCCCGCCCCTGTATTCTACGACGCCCATCGAAAAACCGGGATATTCTCTCGCTGTTTTGTAACTGCTTGTAACAACCTCGCGCTATCTAGAGCCACCTCGTGCAACCATGGCCCATGTTCGGTATTAATTAAAGTGTTCAATGTGAGAAATGTGATGGGAATTCCAGTGAAGCTTGTTGAAAAAACAGCCCAACTACCTCAGCCAAAACGCTCTGAACCCAGATTTGGGTGGGTCGATTCCTTGCACCGAAGCATTGAAAGTGTTGCCCCAGAATGGATGCCTGACTCGAGCTTTAAAACGTTTTTGTCCCGCAATGCCTACGAGGTCAGTTTTCACTCCCAGTCACTCGATGTCTTTCAACCCGGACCCGCACACTACATTGGGCTAGATCAACTCCGCGGAAAGAAAGCCCCGGCGCATCTTAGTACGGACTACGGCGGCTTAGCTAAATGTGAGCTGAGTGAAATCGAAGCATTCCTCCCAGAACACAGTATTCCCAAAGACTGTACCTGTGTGGGTGAAGTCGACCCCAACCCCTTACCAATTTTCAGAAGTCCCCGGGCCCTGAAACAATTAACCGCCCCATGGACTCAAAAACACCAGGGCAAGCCGTTTCGGCAAAACCCCTTTCAACAAGACAACAGACCGCCAAACGTCTACGCCTCCACATTACAGGCCTATCATGAACTCGTAGCGCTCCTTCAGCAATCTCGAAGAGCCCTTGCAACAGGTGATTTTCGCCAAAAACGGCAATATCGAAACGAATTGGTGAAAGCCACTGCCAGGCTGGCGCACTATATTGGGGATCTGTGCCAACCCTTTCACACCCATGATGTCGACTGGAGGTTGGCCGATCGAAAGTTTCCCGCAGCACATATTGCCGCCGACGGTCTGATTATTGATGACAACCAGTTCGATGTAGTCCATCGTTGGGCTTTAGCTGAAACAAGCCGGGCGAAAGAATCTCACAAAACCAATGGAAGACTGGTCAATCAAGAAAAACGGGAAGAATGGCTGGCCGGTCTCTTGAATCAATCCTACCGACAATTTTTCTATTTTGTGTTGGGAGATAGGCAGGCGCGGCAACTGGCATCCTCACAGCCTGGAACACCCTACTGGCAGCATTTACAAAGCCTGTGGAAGCCATTAATTTTGTCACAGCTCACTTCGGCGACAGAAGCGATGGCAACCTTGCTGGAAAGCGCCTATCAAGCTGCAGGCAAACCGGACTTGACTGGTTTCTTGCAGTAGACTGCCTAAATTCTTAATGAGCGACTTTGGCTAGCGCGGCTTCGTGGGCTTCGAGATACTTTTCTGCATCAATAGCAGCCATACATCCACTACCAGCTGCCGTAACGGCTTGCCTGTAACGAACATCTTGGACATCACCGCAGGCAAACACCCCATCTATGTTCGTATGGGTGCTTCCTGGTTGAACCAAAATATAGCCCGCTTCATTTAAATCAAGCTGACCACGGACAATACTGGTATTGGGCTGATGACCAATGGCAATAAACACACCTTGCGTAGGGTATTCACTCACCACACCAGAAACCGTATCTTTCAGACGCACTCCAGTAACACCCGTTTCAACAGTGCCTAAAATCTCTTCGATAGCAGCATTCCAGACAAACTGAATTTTGGGATTGGCTTTGGCTCGGTCCTGCATAATTTTGCTGGCTCTGAGCTGATCCCGTCGGTGCACCAGGGTGACTTTATCGCAAAAGCGGGTCAAGAAGTTGGCCTCTTCAAGGGCGGTATCCCCGCCGCCAACCACCACTACTTCTTTGCCTCTAAAAAAGAATCCGTCACACGTCGCACAGGCAGAAACGCCGTGACCCATCAGCCGGGCTTCAGACTCAAGACCGAGCAATTTGGCCGAAGCACCCGTGGAGATAATGACTGTTTCGGCAAGGACAGTCTGCTCATCTGTCTGAACCCGAAAAGGGCGAACAGACAAATCAACAGCTGTCACATAGTCTGAGACCAGTTCTGTCCCAAAACGAGCGGCTTGGGCCTTAAACTTTTCCATTAATTCTGGTCCCATAATTCCTTCGGGGAATCCAGGATAATTTTCCACATCCGTCGTAATGGTTAATTGCCCCCCGGGCTGGAGCCCTTCAAAAAGAAGGGGTTTAAGATTCGCGCGAGCAGCATAAATGGCTGCGGTATAACCCGCTGGTCCTGACCCAATTATGACGACTTTATAGACGTCCGACATGGCTAACTCCTGTGACAGATTAATGACAAAGTTTGATGGTGAGAGAATGATATTGGTGTCGGTCATTCTAGCGAAAATAGTTATAAATGGCAAAGAATCTCATCTCAGAACATTGTGGAACATGGTGATGTTGAACTCAAAATATTAAGAGATGTACAAACCCAGGTTTAATTTATCTGGCATGATGGCATAACACCTTCAGTTGAAGTATGGAGTGAGGCCTTTTTCTAGTATCTAGAAAAAACAAACTCATTCTCATTTATTTTATTTATGTTGTGTGTGTGTCGGTAAGCTAGGAGTGTGTGAATGAAAAAATTACATGACCTCGGATTACGTTTGGCTGCAAAATCTTCTGTATTAACCCATCAGTGGACAAACAAAAAAGTAAAAGGTCAAGGTGTGATTGAATATGCAGGTGCGCTGGTCATTGCTGCAGTACTTGTCGCGGCTGTGCTTGCTGTAGGCCCTGCCGGTATTACCAACATATTTAACACCATTATGACCAGAGTCCAAACCTACTTTACGGGTCGTCTGCCAACATAATCGTTCCTTAAAAATTATCCGCAGGGCAGAGGTTCGCTTTGCCCTGCGAGCTTTTTGAAGATTGAGTTTACTTTTTTCATTGATAGCTAGGAGAAAAATGATGCTACATTTATGGTTTCATTATTTTTGCAATGGCAGAAAAAATCAAAAAGGGCAGGGTGTGCAAAAAGGGCAGGGTGTGATTGAGTATGCGGGTGCTCTGGTGATTGCTGCAGTACTCGTCGCGGCTGTGCTTGCTGTAGGCCCTGCCGGGATTACCAACATATTTAACACCATTATGACCAGTGTTCAAACCTTTTTTACAGGCCGTCTCCCAACATAAAGAAATAAATTTAATCAGAAACAAATTCAATGACCTTCAACGTGCTGGCATTTGGCCGTATGTTGTGACAGAAATTAAATTCGAGCAGGTTAAGAACTGATGAACAAAATCATAAGAAAACGACATCAAGGCCAGGCTATTTTCGAATTAATCCTCGCAATACTCATGTTTGTCCTGATGTCAGGCGCCATCATCAGTATTAGTACCTATTTATTTGTCCAACATGCGGTCGTCAGTGCAGTCAGAGAAGGGGCCCGTTCAGCGTCATTCAACAGTGATTTGGCCAGTAGCAACCCTCAAGCAGGTATAGATGCAGTCCGAATTGCTGTGCAAAATTTTATGACCCAGACGACGGGAATTAGCCTAACCGCAGGAATGATCACGGTCGTTCCTCCCGATCCGGCAGGGACATTTGGTCAACGCTCCGTCAGTGTAACCATCCGCTACCCAATGCCGAACCCTATCCCGATTGGTACATTTATGAGTGCTCTGGGAGCAAACGGCACTCCCTTTAATCAGTTTAACGTTGTGGCCAGAGCAGTGATGCGCTACGAAGAATAACACAATAAATAATCAAAATATAAAGAAAAATAATTAAATTA
>CAZZIY010000165.1:0-5030 GCA_964654525.1 uncultured Vampirovibrionales bacterium
ACATCGGTCATAGAAGATAAGACCGTCATAGATTCTCTTACCACACCAGCGATAGCCCCTTCTTCATTGAGGCAAGGAATCACAATGCTGAGAGAGGGTGCTTTTGAAGATATTAGTGAAGGTGACTGACTCATAGAGGAGCATACCCATAGAAGATACGAAGTGCTTGAACGACCCTTAAACACTCTTCTTCGAGCATTTCCGGAAATAACGGCAGAGAGAGTGCATGGTTTGCCAATTTTTCAGCATTGGGAAAGCGTCCAACAGGTAAATTTAGATGGGCATAGGCGGGTTGTCTGTGTAACGGAATGGGGTAGTGTATTCCTGAGGCGATGCCTTGTTGCTTCAATGCTTGCATCAATGCGTCACGGTTTTCCACTTGGATCACAAAAAGGTGGTACACGGGTTCAGACCCTGGCAGAACTTGAGGCAGCTTGATTTCAGAAACATCAGCGAGCATCTGATGGTACTGTGAGGCCCAGTGCCGTCGTTGTGTATTCCATTGATCGATGTAAGCCAGTTTCACCTGAAGAATGGCTGCCTGCAGCGTATCCAAGCGACTGTTGACCCCTTCGCAAAGATGTTCATACTTACTCAACCGTCCGTGATTAGCGAGTTTACGGACATCTTCAGCGAGTTCTGGGTCTGATGTCACCACGGCTCCGCCATCTCCAAAAGCGCCCAAGTTCTTACCAGGATAGAAACTATAAGCTGCAGCCCTGCCAAAAGACCCCACAGGTTGGTTATCTAACTTTGCACCATGGGCTTGTGCCACATCTTCAAATACTTGACAATTGTAGCGACTTGCCAAATCCATAATGGCACGCATATCACAGGACTGACCGTACAAATGCACGGGAAGAACCGCGCTGGCTCTCTGTGTTGCCAAAACGCTTTCAAGGGCAGTGGCAGAGAGACCGTAAGTGTCGGGGTCAATATCGGCAAACGCAATCTGGTGCCCCGCAGCAGAAATAGCCTCAGTGGTGGCAATAAATGACATCGGTGTCGTCACAATCAGGGATTTCTCGGGTAGCTTGGCTGCGCGAAGCATTAACGTAAGCGCGTCTGTTCCATTACCGACGCCCACACAAAAGGCAAGCCCGACCCAGTGAGCAAAAGCCGTCTCAAATTCTTCCACCGCTTTGCCGTGAATGAAGTCGGCTCTGGCCATAACACCGGCTATTGCAGTAGAAATAGGTTCCTGTAAGGTCTCAATTTGCCGGTGCAAATTTACTAAGGGAATAGGGGTCAGGGTTTCTGATAGTGAAGTTTCGATACTCAACGTTAGGACACCTTTTCACCCAGAAGATACTGAATTTCTACAGGAATACCACCCTTTTGTAGAGAGCTTTGTGCTGCTTCCAGAACAGAGACAACTTGACAGCCTTCTTCCCAGCCTGTTTTTGGTCTTGAATGCCTGCCTAAGGCACAATCTATAAAATGTTGTGTCTCCACTTTAAGCGGTTCGGTAAAGGAAATATGAGGAATATGCATATCCCCGGTTCGAATCAAATACTGGAATTCGCTAAAATTCTGGAATTCCGGCTTAGAAGCGTCTTTTAAGACTTTATCGATGCCTTTATCATAAATAACTATTTTCTGATCCAGGCTCACATCGTCGTACACCACCATTTGCCGGCTACCTACCACTGTCACTTGACGGCGTTTTTGAGGATCCAGCCAACTGGTATGAATGTGCGCCATCCTGCCTGAAGGGAAATGGAGACTGACAAAAGTCACATCTTCAACACCGGGAAGAATATAGGCATGTCCCGTCGCAGAGACGGAGCTGGGCAGTTCATCAAACAGTTCAAGGGCAATGGCGACATCGTGGACCGCCAGACTCCACAAAGCGTTTACCCGAACCTGAAGCCTTCCTAAATTAAGCCTTTGCGCGTGTAGGTACAGTGTCTCTCCAAAATCTGGCTTAGAAATTGTCTGCTTTAGATGCGCCACAGCTGGATTATAGATAAAAGTATGACCTACCATTAGGTGTTTTTTTACTTGCTGAACTAGCTTTCCAAGAAACAGACAATCTTCTGCACTGGTTGCCAGAGGCTTTTCAACAAATACATGTTTACCGGCTTTTAGGGCAGCTTCCGCCAGAACACGGTGAGAGTCAATATCGGTCACAATGGCAACAGCATCAATAGTCGGATCTTCAAACACGCGGCTTGCATCATCTAGGAGTGTCACCTGACGCTGTATTTGAGCAGGAAGTTGAGAAAGACGTTTAGTATCACGGTCACACACAGCAACCAGGTCACATTCTCGGTTATCAAAAAAATTACGGATAATGTTGGGGCCCCAGTAGCCCGCTCCAATCACCGCCAGGCGAAGTGGTGGCGGTATGTCGTTCGAATTATTCATCTGAGTGCCAGAGGCCATGGACTTCTCTACGCTCCGTACAAAAAAGACCCGCTAGAAAATGATCAGGAAGAACACTGAATTTCCTCAGCTCACTATAACCCAATTGGATTATAAAAATAATCCCTCTATCCCCGTACGATTGAAGGGTTATTTTGGTTATGCTGTCTTTTAGTCGGCCTGAAAATACGAAAATACCATGAATGATAGAGATCCAATTCTAATCTCATTGCAGCAGTAAAACCGAAGATTTCCCTCTGTGTCTCAGAAGGGGTTTTATATAAATTGAAACGCATCTGGTTGATAACACGCTTAAGAGAGCCCTCTAGAGAGGCCATGTGCTCCATAATTTCGTATTTGCTACTAAAATAACCCCGATATTTTAAAACTAAACAATTCAAATTTTCTCTATTTTTTCTATCGCCATGCAGCAATTACAAGACCAATTCCAAAATTCCAATTTTTAAAAACGCCCACAAATAAACATTCCGTATTTTTTGTTGAATTACAACCTGAGGCACAATCTTTCAGTACTATCTAGGGGACTCTTATGGAAAATGATGTTGCAAAATATCAGTCTGTCCTAAAGCCAATGGGGGAGCAAGCACGTGAACAGTTGCATAAGCTTCGCCCGAGAAAACACATCCTGTTGCTCGATCCTGACGCAGAGAATCTTAAGCTCCATACTGAATGCTTACATTATGCAAATTACTCTGTCTCTGGTGTGCAAACAGGATTTGAAGCGATTAAAATTCTACTGCCTGAAATAAGGATGTTTCCCCAATTAAGAAACCGCCTTGACAAACACTTTGGGGGTTATGCCGAGCAAGTTTCAAAACCCGTCTATTCGCTCCAAGCAGCCCGTTTAAAGAGTCAGAATTCTCAGATACCGTGCAGCCCTGAACGGCCTGATTTAATCGTGCCTGATTTAATCGTAATAGATCTGCGTCTACCCGACATATCTGGCCTAAGTCTCACACGTTTTCTAAAAGAAACCCCCGCCACACGTCAGATTCCTATTTTAATTTTCACCGCGCTGACACACAAACATCATCAGAGTCAATCGTTTGAAGCCGGATGTAGTCGCTTTTTGGGCAAGCCCACCTCCATAAAAATATTTTTATCGACCGTCGATCAGCTTTTTGAAAAAGGCCATAAAACCCTACCCGCAAAAATTAACACGCAGATACAACCCATGACAACAACCGTTGCGGAGTCCCTAAAAACTCAACACGATTACTGGGGATTCGCCAGCTAGTTTTTAAACTGATTTAGTTACTCCTCTCAATAGAAGGACCGTCCCGAATGCAGATACTCTTAATCGATGATGAGCCACAGGTGATTCGAGATATGCTGGTGATGTTTGGCTACGAGGTCGACTCAGCAAACGACGGGTTTGAAGGGATTCAAGTTTTCACCCAAAATTATGACCGCTATGATCTCGTTATTTTGGATTTAAATATGCCCAAAATGGATGGATGGTCGGTCTTAAAGTTTATACGTTCCAGTGGCGATCGGCCCAATGTTCCTGTGATGATGCTCACGGCCAATCATGAAGAATTGGCCATGATATCGGGTCTGCGGCGGGGGGCGGATGAATATCTGACAAAGCCGATCACGCCAGGACGCTTACTGGCTCATATCGAAGCACTGATGCGGCGAAGCCGCTGGGAACAAGAAGCAGCAGATAGCTTGAGCGATCCTCAAGAAGAAGCCCTAAAAGGGGCAACCGATCTGCTTACCCAACGCGAGCGTGAACTGCTTCGCTACATTGTTCAAGGTTATTCTAACAATAAGATTGGGGATACGCTATCTATCTCAGAAACCACGGTTAAGAACCATCTGGCCAATATTTTCAAAAAACTCCACGTGGGAAACCGTACACAAGCCGCCTTTGTAGCCCAAAAATTAAAAATGGTTTGAAACATAAACATGACTTCCACTGAAACACTGTCTCCAGGGCTCGAAGGCTTTTCAGTTACCACGGTATTAAATCGGTTTTTTCAGTCAACCGAAACACGTCAGGCATGCCGAGATTTGTTGCGAACGTGTGGACAACAGTATTCTTGGCGCTCTGCCCATCTGATTGCACTCTCACTCGAGTCCTCTCAGGTTCAATGGAGAGAAAGTTTAAGAATCGGATATGAGAGCCGTCATGATTTTTCGGATGCAGCGTGTCTTGCTCTCACTCAGACTCAAAATAAAATCACTCAAACAAAGAAGCTTCAATACAAAGACACACCCGTCGGTATGCTTATTATTGAGAGAGATCTCGAGCAGCATATGCCTGAAAATTATCGTGAGATAGAGTCTGTTTTAGCGGGAATCCTCGCACAACGGTTATACGCAGATAACAGCTGCACGACAATGACTCCCAACATAGACTATATCAGCACAATGGCTCATGAATTAAGAACACCCCTACACAGTATTATTGCCAGCTCAAGCATGGCTTTGGAAGAAATGTTAGGCCCCTTAACGAACAAGCAAACGGAATATCTTCAGCTGATTTACGCCAGTGGCGAACATTTACTCGAGTTAATTAATAATCTCTTGGATATTTCTCGGCTGCGCGCGGGGAAATTAAAGCTCAATCAGGGCACACACGATCTCAATGAATTAATCGCTCATGTTCAAGGCGTGGTCGCTAGTTTATTCTCGGT